>JAHIPG010000027.1 GCA_018894775.1 Nanobdellota archaeon | reverse complement strand
TGAAATATTAGTTTAAGGTAAAAAATCCAGAAGAATATAAGTTAAGGAAGGGAATAAAAGAATGGAAAGGGAAAAAAGTGGATCTAGAAGAAGATCATATTTTTATTCCATAGGAGGCAAAGATGGCAGATTTTGAAGAATTAACAAAAAAAGCAAAGGATACAATTAAAAACTTAGTCGGAAAAGAACCCTTAAGTGTTACCAGATTGAACAAAGAAGGGAATGGATGGTTAGCACAGGTTGAAGTGTTAGAAAGGAAGGCAATTCCAGACACGCAGAACATTATAGGAATATATGAGGTTAAGTTCAATAACGATAAGACTCTTTCAGGCTATAAAAGAATAAAAGTTAAACGAAAGGGCGATACAGGGGAAGAAGAACATAAGGAGGATGAATAGACTTTACTTTTTAATGTATAGTTTCTAGCATCCAAAGTTATTTAAGTGAGTTCAATTTATTAATGTCGAATATCGACACGTAATCCGATATTACAAAAGAGCATAAAAACAGTTAATCGTTATCGAAATACGATATTCAGCTCGATACAGATTCCGATACCTGAAAAGACTAAAAGGGGTGATAATATTGAATAATGATGGAATAAACACTATATTTTCGAGCCTTAACGGCTCAAGGCGCATTTTACATCTATATACATCAACAGTGGATAAATACGCGATCCACAAAACCTTCTTCTCTAGAAATAATGGAAAAACAGTATACGTAAGCAACGATGACCCAAAAATAGTGAAAAAAAAGCTTCACAAGCCTGAATTGACAGTGATACTACCAAAAAATATGGGTGGATTACCAAGCTGCAAAACAGTGATACTAGACGGAGAATCAATAACAGAAGAAGAAGAATTTAAGAAATGTATAAGCCAGCTTTCGCTAGGACAAGCAATTCTATGCACATTTGATTTAAGTAAATTAAATTCGAGAAGGATTAAAGAACTTACCAAAGAATATGATAAACTGATTCTCACAACAGACAGCACAACAGTAGTATCATCAAAATCATTATCAAAAAAGAACTTTTCAAATAAAAAGATAGTAGATGAGTTTGTAAAAAAAGAACTAAAAACTATTGTGTTAGCATTTCTATTAGGGAAGCCTATGTGCGGCACAGACATAAAGAAAAAGATTTTTGAAAGATTTAACATTCTTCTTAGTTCAGGAACATTATATCCTTTGCTTCATGAATTAGAAGAAAAAGAATTGTTAACTTGCCATTATGGAGTTAAGACAAAAACTTATGAGCCAACAAACAAGAAAAAGATAGAGTCCATATTGAACGAACATATGGAAGCTAAAAACTTCTTGAATGATTTTTTACAAAAAGCGATAAGCAAAGGAGGATAAAAAATGGGAGAATATGTCTATGGTATAATCGCTCGAAAAGAAGCGCCAAAAAACTTTGATGTCAAAGGCATAGACAACAAAGAGCTATACACTATAAACTACCAGGATCTTGCAGCAATTGCAAGTGAATCCCCTGTAAAAGAGTATGAGCCAAATGAAGAGAATACAAAAAAACATAACGAAGTCATTTTAGAAATCCTTAAGAATCATACTGTACTGCCTGTTGCTTTTGGAATGGTATTCAAAAAAAGAGGCATATTAACTTCTACAATGAGAAGGGTATACTCTGTATTAAGAAAAAGTCTTAGAGTAATAGACAATAAGATTGAACTTGGAGTCAAAGCGATATTTCCTTCTGATGAAAAAGAAATCAAAAACCTGCTCAAAGATAAAACAATTGATGAATTCAAAAAAGAATGCGAACATGAGTTTGTCGAAGCCCTTAGCAAAGCGACAGTTAAATCAAGCAAAGGCAAATTATTTAGCGAAAGACTGGTGATAAACAGATCTTTTCTGGTTGACAGAGATAAAATAAACGAATTTTCTGAAATTTTAGGAAAATTAGATGACAAGTATGCTGCGCTAAAAATCAACTATACGGGTCCTTGGCCTCCGTACAACTTCGTAGATATAAGGATAATGGGCAGAGGGAGATAAAAAAAATGCTTGTGATAGATGATGTGATTTTATTGCCTTTTTCATTTGGTGATGACCAGATAATGCCAAATTACCTGGCTTTGGTTTTTAAGGTACTGCACAAGCTTACACTGGAAGAGATGTATCCCCTTGACAAAATCCAGAATGCGATAAAAGAGAATAGAATGCTATACGAATTTAATGAAAACACAAAAGAAAACTATGAAAAAGAAAATAAGAGGCTCATAAAGCAGCTAAAAATGGCAAAAAAGGTAAAAGAACTAAGCTTTGGAGTAAAGATGACAACACTTAATTGAAAAATAATTATTTTTGAAAAAGGAGGTTTTAATATAAAAAATGGAAAAAG
>JAHIPG010000304.1 GCA_018894775.1 Nanobdellota archaeon | reverse complement strand
TATGCCATACAAATATTGGATAATTACAAAGACGCTGAAAGCTTCTATCACGGCTATATAAAAAATATTGCAGAAAATCCTGACAAATATCCTAAAGAAGCGAAAGGAAGACCAAAGTATTACGCAGGATATGATATAAAAGTGGCACTTAATATGCATTTCACAAGCTCAAGAACACATGAACTCTGGGATAAAGTAATTGCCAGAGGAGTATTTACTAAGGAAAAAGATTGATTCTATTAGTCACTATTTCTGTTTATAATATGTTTCCTTATCTTATTTGATTCACGATTGTAAAAGATGGTTACAACACTGACTCTAAAGTCCTCTCCAGGGCTTACTATACCCTTACCTGATTTTTTAGGTCCTAAAGCTTCGTAGACATCCTTTGCAACCTGTTCAGGGTTATCACCATATAATCTTACTGGAAAAGGTTCTCCTTCAAAAGAAGGAATACTCTGATTGTGCTGTACATTCTTACCTTTATAGGTTGATAAACAAAAGCCTTTTTTTGGAATTAAAGGAACTTCAAAAAACTGTTTTACTTCAAGCCCATCAACACACTTTACCAAAGACAAAGCAGCACCATTTCTTGTGATTACACCATTAATCCTTGGTGTAAAATTAGGCTTATCAGGTTCATAGGTCGACAGGTCTATGAATTCATCTTCATTGTTACCTTTAATAAGGTAAGGTTTATCAAAAGATTTTATCAAATTTTCTGTAGGAGAAAGTTTATCATTCCATAATTTTTTGGCAGTATTGTAAATAATATCTGTCTGGGCTCCATTACTTATGACAAATGTGTCATGGAATCTTCTTATACAGTTATAAATCAGAAGTTTAGGATTCCCTTTTTTCAACTGATTCTTATCTGTAACACTTGTTTTTATTGTATCTTTTTCATCTTTGATTACTCTTGCTCTGCTTGGCTCACTTCTACCAGTTAGGGCATAAATAATCACATCATTCTTTTTTGTTACATCTTTTCCAAGAATTATCACTCTTCCAAGGTATTCTTTATTTGCAATATTTTCTAAACCTTTTACCATATCATATCACCTTTTAGATTCCTTGGTTTTAAAAGTTTTTAAAACTATTTATCACCTGTATAGCTAACAGAAAACTATAAAACCCAAAACCTCCTATAATTCTACATGAAAAAAGAGCTGGAAATAATATATAAAATACAAAAAGACATATCAGTTCTAAGTTCAGTTCTAACACTCCTTGACTGGGACCAAAAGACCTACATGCCGGAAGACGCAAACAGAGGGAGAGCAGAACAAACATCATCAATACTAAAAATAATACACGAAAAATTCATGTCAGAAGAACTCTACAAAGCAGTAAAAAGATTACACAACCCAAGAAATCTAAACAAACTCAAAAAGAAAGACCAAATAATAATAAAAAGACTCTACAAAGATGTTCTCGACGCAAGAAAAATACCGACAGAATTTGTGGAAGAGCTAGCAAAAACATCAACAATTGCAACAATGGCATGGCAAAAAGCCAAAGAAAAAAACGACTTCAAAATATTCGCACCATGGCTGAAAAAACTAGTCAAACTAAAAAGACAGGAATCAAAATACATCGGAATAAAAGGACATATCTACAATAGCCTACTTGATGAATTTGAAGAAGGCATGACTGTAGAAAAGATAAAACCTATATTTGACAAGCTAAAAGAAGAATTAATACAGCTTCTTAAAGAAATCAAGAAAACAAGAACATATAAAATACAGAAAAATACAGTCAGGGGGAAAAAATATTCCATCACAAAACAAAAAAAGCTAAGTGAAAATATCATAAATCTGATGACACTGCCGCCAACAAAAAGCAGACTAGATATGTCATCACACCCATTCACACTAGGCCTATCCTACGATGACATAAGGATAACCACAAGATATGATGAAACAAACCCTTTTGAATCTTTGACATCAACAATACACGAAGCAGGACACTGTTTATACCAACTAGGATTACCAAGAGAATTTGAGTATACAGTGATTGGAGGACCAGCATCAATCGGCCTTCATGAATCACAATCAAAATTCTGGGAAAACATGATAGGGAAAAACATCTGGTTCTGGAATTACTATTTTTCTACTTTCAAAAAAGAATACAGAGAAGAACTCAAAAACGTAGTGCTAAGAGACTTCTACAAAGACATCAACATGGTAAAACCAGGAACAAACAGGGTCATGGCTGATGAAGTAACCTACTGTTTGCATGTAATACTAAGATTTGAGCTAGAGCTTGAGCTGATTGAAGGCAAACTAAGAATAGATGATCTCCCAAAAGCATGGAAGAAAAAGATGAAAGAATTTTTAGGAGTTGTACCCAAAAACGACAGAGAAGGAGTATTGCAAGACATACACTGGGGCTTAGGAGCATTCGGATACTTCCCAACATACGCAATAGGCGTAATATATGCTTCACAACTCTTCGACTGCCTAAAAAAAGAGAAACCATCAATAAAAAAACAGATAGAGAAAGGAAACTTCAAACCAGTAGTTGACTGGCTAAAAGAACACGTGCACAAATACGGAAGGATACTAACAGCAGACCAGATAATAAAAAAGACCTGCAGAAAAGGACTTGATCCTGACTTCTTCATACAATATCTAAGGAATAAATACTTAGAACTGTACAAATAACAGTGGATTTAAGCAACAATTAAAATGCATAATTTTAAATATGTTGAAAAAGTAGGAGCGAATCATGAAGATAGACTTACATGTCCATTCAAGTGAAAGATCTAGGTGCGGTGTTGCTTGTGAGGAAGATCAGATACAGAGTGCTATTGATAAAGGACTGAATGCTTTAGTTTTTACTGATCACTATAATCTAGTCCCAAAAGATAGGTTGAAAGAGTTGAACGATAAGTATTCTCCTTTCCGCATTTTTGGTGGTATTGAAGTTAGTGTTCGTTATGATGGCAAGTATGAGGATATTATCGTTCTTGGCGTTGATGATCCTAAGATTGAGACATCAATTAAAAACATGTGGGGTTATGATGAGCTTTATAATTTCGTGGTTAATCATGATGGTTACTTAGCTATAGTACATCCTTATCGTTATAGGGATGATATTGTTGATATCGGGAATTTCCCCCCTCATGCAGTAGAGCTATACTCATCCAATTTAGAAGATGGAAAACATGAAAAAAGGATAGAATTAGCAAAGAAATGGGGTTGCCACCTTATTACCAATTCAGACAGCCATGAAACTGATACTGTAGGCGTGTATTACAATGAATTATTTGACACACCTAAAAATGAAAAAGAACTTATAAAGATTCTAAAAGAAGGGCGTTACCAGATATCAAAAAAATAGCCTATTCATACTTAGGATTGTATAAATAACCGTGCAATCTTGTTTTAAGGAGAGATTATATCTTTTTTCATAAACTTAACACTTATTTTCCAGATTATCATTTTTTCTTTTATAGAAAGGAGAAAGAAGTTTGTCTGTAACCTTTTTAGGTATGCTACGCTGGTATTCTGGCAATAAGAATTCTGATTCTGGATGTTTTTCCATTAGCTCTTGCTTTAACTGGCCTTTTAGTTCATTTTTCCATTTGAAATAATAATTCAAACCTACAAAATATATTCCTATAGAAATAGCCCCTCCAACAAGCAGTGTAGGGATGTTTTCATATGTAATAGGCAGGTTCCACATATTAAATAATTCTGGAACTTGGTAAACAGTTTTTTCTACACCTTCAACGATTTCTTTTGTCGCGTAATGTGGCCGTATCAGTAGGTTAGATATTCCTTGGAGGCCAAAACCTATTGAAGTGCCCATAGCTCCTCCTTTATATGAACATTTTGTGAAAGTTGCATCATGGTCCTGCCATACTTGTTCTTGGTTTATATTAGTATCTTCCATTACTCGTCTGTAATACTCAAGGAATATTGTGTTCCATGTTCTAAACTGGCCTGTATTTTCTAATGATTCTGTGAATGCAGTTACACCATAATATGAAAGGACGTACAAAGGATTTGCAGTGTAAAACAACAAGGTGTAGCCTAAGAGATAGTTTAAAACTTCTAAGCCAGTACATAAGGAGTTTATGTCTGTGGTCTTGTGGATGACTTCATAGTTTTCATCAAGAGTATTTTTTCTTATGGACTCTTTGACTGTTCGTTCTAGAAGTGAGGTTACATCTTCCAGTTTCATACTTTTTGTTTTATCTTCACCTGTTACAATTTTTACATAGTCTTCTTTTAAGAATTTTTCAAGTGTTGGTTTCATCACATCAATAAGTAGCTTTTTATCTTCAAAAGATTCGAAAAGGTTTCCTCCAATTTCTTTAATGAATTCTTCATCGATTCCTTTGAGTTTTCCGGCGAGCTTTTTTAATTCTTTTAGCTCTTTATGATCTAATGATTTATAATCAAGAGGCAGTTTTTCTTGGATAATTCTTATTTTTTCTTTTTTTGATTTTGCATTTTTTATTGCTTTATAGATTTCGAATTTTTGGTTGAAGTACCCTTCCTGTAATCTTTGCCCAAAGGTTTTTTCTTTTAGCGACTGGTCGCTTAGCCTGTTTTCTTCAAATAACCCCATTACTCTTTTTTCGAAGTGGGCCCATGTGTTTATTTCTTTGTTTGATCTCATTAACAGTCCTTCTTTGTCGAATACTTTGTGGGATACTGTTGCTGGCGTTTTGTTAGTTATTTTTTCAGCATTATGTTTAGCCATCCATGTTTGCACAGCTGTACTAGTAGCGTACGCACCTAATGCATATACTAAGAACAGCCAGAGATTTTGTTGTATAGCTAATCTTCTTGTAAGTTCAAGACCGACTGTTGCTGTGAAGCAAGTCATACCCAAATATTTCAAGGCTTGGTAAGTCATCAGATTTTTTGCTGTGGGAATTTTTTCATAAAGTTTCCTCATAGTATCTAGCTTGTCGCCATAGAACCATGTTGAGAATCCTCCTTCGCTTGAGTGTTCTATTGTTGATTCTATAGTGAACTTATTTTCTTCTGCTTCTTTTTCTTCTTTGACGTGCATGTCAAGGAATTTGTTTTGATCATCACATAAGGTTCCTCCTTTACATCTGATATCCCATTTTTTTCTTTTAAAGATATGGCTTTGGATATCTATCTGGTAGTCTATGGTTTCATCTTCTTCTTTTACATGTAATGTTCCTGTCCTTTTTTTATTTAGGAAATAGGACCATGATTTTTTTAGGTCAAAATCTACTTTTGCCTTTTGGCTTAATTCTCCTTTTTCTAGAAAGTATTCAAGAATAGTATCTTCTAATTTTGATGTAGTTTTATCTATTTTTATCATGTTTTGAATTAAACCCCCTTGATGTTTAGAATGGATATGCGTATTTAAACCTTTCTCTTTTTACTACTTTTAAATTGTAACATTTCAGATACCATGTTACAATAACTTAACGCCTTCTTTATCAACAACTTTACCAATATCATAAACTTTAGTCCCTAAATTCTCTATCTTTTTCCTGTGAGAATCCTTGAACTTATTATCAACAATAAAAACCATACCAATACCCATGTTAAACGTACGATACATCTCTTCCTCAGCAACATTACCTTTATCCTGCAAAAAATCAAAGATAGGCATAACAGGCCAGCTACCCTTCTTAATCTCAACACCTAAACCTTTCGGCAAAGCCCTAGGAATATTATCGATAAAACCTCCTCCGGTTATATTAGCAATCCCTTTCAGTTTTTTGTTAACAGCCAAAACTTCCTGAGCATAAATCCTGGTTGGCTCTAACAATTCTTCCTTAACAGTTTTGCCAAGTTCATCAACATAATTAACACCC
The DNA here is from genome assembly GCA_018894775.1 of Nanobdellota archaeon. Classification (GTDB taxonomy): domain Archaea; phylum Nanobdellota; class Nanobdellia; order SCGC-AAA011-G17; family VGLX01; genus JAHIPG01. The sequence goes on along the minus strand of JAHIPG010000304.1, from coordinate 6,940 downwards.
CTCAAATCAAGATCATCAAAGAAAATCTTTCTAACTAAAGAATAACCATTACTGTGCAAACCAGATGACTCTAATCCTAAAATTCTATCACCTTTCTTAATATTAGCACCACTGATGATATCCTTGCCTTTTACCTCACCAACAACAAAACCGGCAAGATCATACTCATACCAGCCATACATACTAGGCATCTCAGCAGTCTCACCACCAATAAGGCTACAACCAGCAAGCATACAACCTACTGATATACCCTTAACAACATCCTCTAAATTTTTATGATTCCTATAAAGATTACCACAAGCAATATAATCCAAAAAGAATAACGGCTTAGCACCAATAGTCAGAACATCATTAGCACACATAGCAACAAGATCAATACCAATAGTATCATGCGTATCTGTCTTAAAAGCAACCTTAACCTTAGTACCAACACCGTCTGTACTGGCAACAAGATACTTGCCACGACCATTCTTATACAAAGCAGCAAAACTGCTTAGATCAGTATGGACATTACTGCTCCATGTAGATTTCACAAAAGGCTTTATCTTCTTGACAAACTCATTACCTGCGTCTATATCAACACCAGCCTCTTTATATGTAGACATCTCAAATCACATAAGAACCTAATCTTATAGCATTGTGGTAAGTCTTCAAAATATTTGCACCACCACTTGTACCAAGCCTTGTAGCACCAGCCATAATCATCTTATAAGCATCATCCCAATCCCTAATACCTCCAGAAGCCTTAACCTCAAGATTACAGGATTGTTTCATAAGCTTAACATGATGTTCAGTTGCTCCACCATATGCACCTGTTGAAGTCTTCACAAAATCAGCTCCAGCCTGCTCAGAAATCTTACAAGCCTCAATAATCTCATCATCAGTAAGCTTATCAGTCTCAAGAATCACCTTAACAATGACATCATCCTTAGCATGAACACAATTTTTAGCATTATTTGTGACACTCTTAATCTCTGTCTCTAACATACTATAATCCTGGCTCTTTAGATAAGCCCTGTTGAGAACCATATCAATCTCTGTTGCACCATCACAAACAGCATCATAAGCCTCATTTATCTTACTCTTAATCTTCTGGATACCCCAAGGGAATCCTACAACTGTACAAACAGCAACATCTGTGCCATGTAGCAACATACTAGAATAATTAACATCATCAGGCCTAATACAAACAGCACCAAAACCAATCATAACAGCCTCGTCACACAGCAATTCTACATCCTTTGGAATAGCACTAGGCTTCAATAAAGTTGAATCTATGATACTTTTCAAATAATCTTCTGTAATTCTCATTTTTTTAATCCTCCTCGAGAAACGGGAGTATGGCAACCTTTATAAATGTTGCCCAAATTACTACTTAACAGGGGTTTTCCAAGATTAGATGAAATTACCACAAAGCTTTCGTCCAGAAAAAGATCTTGACGATAAAATAAATAAGCTTCTTAGAGGAGAAAAAATCTCCAGATATGAAACAATAGACCATTATCCAAGAATAAGATACACACATAGTGGACACCAATATATACTGGACTGGTCAAGAATATGGAAAGGAACAGCACCAAATGATTATATAATCCCCAGCTGGAAACTCTCAGAAAAAGAATTCTATGAATTAAAATGGTATGACTGTTATGATCAGTTGGATAGAACAGCAGTAGAAGTATTAGAAGAAGTATTACAACCTGTTAAAGATTTTCTAAATCTGAATGGCAAAATTTCTGACATGAGAAAAGTAAGCTGCATATCTCTGCTTGAAGACTATGCTAAAAGAGTAGGTGACTTCTATCTGGACAAGCCCACATACTACAAAAAAGATAGTATGATAATAGTGATGAATACACATGAGAAGCTGGATCTAGGAGATGTAATAAAGAGATGAAAATACCAAAAACATTCCGGTCGAAAATGGCAAAAATTACAATCATTGGAGCAGGAAACGTAGGAAGCCAGGTAGCATTCTGCACAGCACTAAAAAATCTTGGAGATGTTGTTTTATTAGACATAACAGATGGATTAGCAAAAGGAAAAGCACTTGATATATTATCCTCAATGCCAATAGCAAAAAGAGATATAAAAATTATAGGAACTGAAAGCTACGATGATACTAAAGATTCTGACATCGTTATCATAACAGCAGGAGTAGTAAGAAAACCAGGAATGTCAAGAGATAATCTAATAAAAACGAATGCAAAGATAATGAGCTCAATAATACCGCAAATACTTGAACATTCACCAAACTCAATACTTATCATAGTAAGCAATCCTTTAGATGCGATGGTACAGCTAGCATACAAACTAAGCGGATTCCCAAAAGAAAGAGTGATGGGAATGGCAGGCGTACTGGATTCCTCAAGATTCAGGACATTTATAGCAGAAGAATTGAATGTAAGTGTAAAAGATATAGAAACCTGGGTTCTTGGTGGTCATGGAGACCTAATGGTACCATTAATACATCATTCAAAAGTAAAAGATCAAGCATTAAGCAAAATAATGGATGAAGAAAAACTCAATGAAGTGATAAAGAGAGTACAGAATGGAGGCTCTGAGATAGTACAATTGCTAAAAACAGGAAGCGCATTCTTTGCACCAGGCATAGCAACAGTGGATATGATAGAATCAATACTAAAAGATGAAAAAAGAATTTTGCCTTCTACAGTTTTATTAGAAGGAGAATATGGTGTTAATGGACTATTTGTTGGTGCACCAGCAAGACTAGGCAGAAAGGGTGTAGAAGAAGTTATAGAATTTGAGCTGACAGATAAAGAAAAAGAAATGTTCCAAAAATCAGTAGAACACATCAAAAGTTTAATAGAAAAAATATAAAAAATTAAATGCTTAACTGCTTCTTGATTATTTTCCTAGCAGAACAAATTCCTCTTCCAAGTTCTTTTTTTAGCTTTCTCTCCAAATCATCACTCGGCTCAGAATTTATAACATCAACAATGCCCTGACTGTCATAAGACTCATGGATATAATCACCATCTTTCCTTGGATTGACACAAGCCTCTACTTCACATAACCCTCTATCATCAAAATATAAAAACAGGTCAAAGCTTTCTGTATCCCCAAAGAAATAATACCTTTTGTAATCCAATTTAACAGTATATGTCCCTACAGGAGATTCCAAATTTAATTCACGTCCCTTCGCACGGTTACCTATACTTATAGTATTGCTTGAGGTGAAACTTGCATAACCTCCTCCTACAGAGAATTTTCCAGCAACTTCAACTATTTCTTTCAAATTTTTTGATACATCTTCATCGATTTTCATGGTTTCCAACTCCTATAAGGACTTTTTCTCTAAGACTGTAATCTCGTAAATATGTTCCCTAAGTTGAAGGGCTATTTAGAAACTTTATAAATCTTGCTTTAATCTTACATAAAATATTTATACTAGCTAAGCCTATTTTATACCCATGGTAGAAAAAATAACATACAAAGGGTTAAGAAAATTAGATGCTATGGAGATAAGCACAATATATAACCTTACTGAAAAGAATTTTCCGAAAATACAGAGACATTTTTCTAACGCATCATTAACTATAGACATAAAAAAAGCAGCAGTAGCAGGAACAAGAGCAAGATATACAATACTTCTAAGATTAGCTGCACCAACAAAAATAATGCTCTCAGCAGAGCACACAGATTGGGATTTAACAAGGGCTATACATAGAGCCTTTGACAATGTGAAGAACGAAGCAAAGCACAGATTTAAAGTAGGAATCTCAATAAAAAGAAGACAAAAAAACTTTAGAGGATAAGCAGTTTCTACAGGTTTCCACAGGAAATGAAGGTTATTTTTCTAGAATATAAACTCTTTTATACGATAAAATCACACAATATTCTTGGTGTTGGCGGGAGAATTTAAGGACCTGAAGACCTCGGTCGGAAGGAACTTAAGCTTCGGACGCCAATATCGACTGTGTGTTCGCAGGACAATTTAAATTACAAAAGAACTTCGGTTTGATTGTAATTTAAGCTTCGGATGTGGGCACATGATGGAGCAACTTAAAAGATTTGAATCTTCGGATTTTAGTTTTTTAGGCTCTGACATCATTGGTGGAAGAATTTAAATTACAAAAGAACTTCGGTTTGATTGTAATTTAAGCTTCGGACGCCAAGAGGTGGAGCAACTAAGCAAAGATTCTTCGGAATCGATGCTTGGCTCTGACACCTATTTCTACAAAAATTAAAAATAAGAAAAAAGACTATCTAATAGGATCATAACGGTCGAATATAGTCTCAAGGTTTAAGTCTGGATCCATTCTCTTGTCATTGAAGTAATTATTCAAAGCAACAAGCCTACGCTTAATCTCAAACTCTGTAGAATTCTTAAGCTCACTAGCCATAGTCTCTAGTTCCTTCTTCATAGGTTCCATTTCTTCTTCGGTTGATACCCTAGATTTTTTATTATACTCTATATTAGCCTTGATAAACTCTTGCACTTTCTCATCCTGGTCATTTCCCATATAAAGAACCTCATGCATAATATCTCTGTAATCATTTACAGGAATAACAATCTTATCCTCATTCCAGTACCCTTCATGCACTTCTATAGGGATAGTTCCATAGTTAGGTGCAGGAACAAACATCCTTCTAAGGCTTTGTAATATCCTTTCTGACTTTTGGTCCTCACCACCAATCATAACAGAGCTTCCAACCTTATCCTTGCTGGTCCCCTTTGTACCCGGAGCACCAGTGATACCAAAATCATGGTAAACTGGGATGTCTAACAATACAGATAACGTGTTGATAGCTAGAGCGAAACCTGCACTAGGCCCACCGCCCATATAGTTAACAGACTCCATCTGATGGTGTATGCTCTGATCCTTCAGCAGTTTACCAATAATCTTTGAAGCATTAATATGCTTAAGATTATCATCGTCAGCAAACAGCTTCTGGAAATAGTGCATGTTAAGCGTCAAAGCTTCTCTTGCAGATTGAGTACTCATCTCACTATAATCAACCTGCTGTAATGCCGAAGCCTTGATTACTCCAGTCATAATAACATCCTGCTCTCCATCCTCTGTCTTTGCCTTAGGAACAAGGTTCGTGTTTATAGGAACAAGCATACCCATACCAATACTGGTATAAGCAGCCCCACAAATCTTACCTACCTGTGGTTCTGTAGAAAGTTCCTGTGTAAGGAACTCGTCCAATCCTTTCAAAGCTTTCTTCGCAGGATTCTTCAAAAGATCTTCCTTAGCATGATTCAAATGAGCCTTCTTAAGTGTATATTTATCATACTCTTCAATATCCTTGATAAGATTGTATATATTATCCTTTCCTTTGAACAGCTCGCCAGCATCTTTCCTTGCTCTTGCAGCCAACTTAGAATTATTCTCAGTTACTTCTACCACTCTGACTAAAGTCTTGGCATTGAACTTGATGAACTCCTCAAGATTACCTTCATCTTTAGCCTCATATATCTTCTTGTAGTCCTTTATGACGTTGATATCAATATTCTTCAAGTCTTTTAGTTTTCTAGCGAATGTTACATAGCCTGCTGGAACATTGTTAACACTCTTAGATACCTTGAAGATATCTTCCATAGTCATATCTTCATCCATAGGTTCATCACCTAGTTCTCTCTCAAGAATCTTATAGATATCCTTTTCTCCTAATTTACCATCAATCATCCTAACCTGCAATCTTCCAGGCCTTGTCAATGCCTTATCAAGACTCTCTAAGAAGTTAGTGGTAACCATAGTATAAGTTCCTTTGATACTTTCATCACCATCAAGAATATCAAGCCACTTATTAGTAATCTTATCATAAGGGCTTGTACCATTTTCACTTCTCTGCTTGATAGCTGCATCCCCTTCGTTGACAATTATTAAGCTGGGAGCGAGCATCTTACCGATGTTATACAAAGCATCAATGTTATCTATCATCTCTTCGATACTTCCTCTTTCACCCTGCAGATCGTCAAGCTTGACACTCAGATAACTAAGCTCAGGATGTGTTGCAGCAATAACCTGTGTAAGATAGGTCTTACCGGTCCCAGGACCTCCAGCAAGAACAACACCTTTCTCATCTCCCTCATATAAAAGTGTGGACATGACCATCTCAAGAATGTCACTCTTCACAGGACCTACATAATCATCCCAATCATAGCCTTCTTCAACCTTAGGATGTTTAACAATCTTCTTGAAAAGCTCTCCATGCAAGTTTCTGGCTACATTCTCAAAAGCATTTCTTACTAGGAAATCATCACTGAAATATTTCAGCTCTAAATCCCCTTTCTTCTCAATTATAGCACTTACAAGCTTCCTGACATAAGCCGGAGTTATAGCAAGGTTTTTCTTCTCAAATATACTATAAACCTTATCTGTTATAGATTTAGATAAACTATCTTCGAGCTTTATGTCCTTTATTCTTGACTCAAGGTTTATCAGCTTCTCTATCATTTCTTTATTTCTCCAGAACTTTGTCATATCAACAACCATACCAAGCTCATCAAACCTTCTGTAAGTATCAGAAGCTAAGTTTTCCGGACTATGTGTATCAGCTATGAAAATACAATCCCTTTCACCATCAGATATCTGATCCATAATCTTGTTGACAGTTGCAGATAATGTTGTCGACTGCACATCACTGCCCTGACCACTATTTGAAGGTTTACCAAGAACACCGTGCGCTTCCAAGACATGCCTTATTGAAGGCTTTTCAGGATTACCCATCTTGCCTTCAAACTTGTTACCAGTCTCTCCATACCACATTGTCTGTACATCATTAGGAGATACCTGATCATAATCAACTACCATAGATTCAGATTCCCTGTCTGATGCGTCAAGATTAGCTTCTAGTTCTTCCAGCTTTTCCTGAGCATGCTTCTTAAATATACCCCACTTAACCCTACGCCTATATTTCTTGATGTCAGCAATCATATTCTCTTCCTTTTCAATAGCCTTGATACCAG
>JAHIPG010000303.1 GCA_018894775.1 Nanobdellota archaeon | reverse complement strand
AGGCCGACTTTCTGTACATAAGACTTGTAGGATCAATGGGAGGTACAGTGAAGGTCAACGAGGATCTTGAAGATAAAACACTTGATTTTCGAAAAGATTCATCTGGACTATATCTACTAATTGATTCTGATGAAGTATTTCATTTTCCACTAAAGGATTATCAGAAAGGATTCAGTTTAGCATATGAAAGATTCTTTGAAGATGGAAGAATGCATATTCCAGGAGGGATAGCTGATGAACCTTATAATCCTGAACTTCCAGAACCTAGAAGATCACATCTAAGAACTGTTTTAGACAGCCATTTAATGGAAATATTCTTCAAAGGAAGAATTAATCTCAAATTTCATTCTTGGTGGGAAAAACCATATTGGAAATATTGGACTATTGATAAACCAGGAAATATTCAAGAAGCGATTTTGAAACAGCAGATTGAATATGATGAAGAAGATTCTTAAATTTTTTCTGACGATTGTATTTAACCCTTGTTATACAAATCCCCTAATTGAATAATTTGTTTCAGAGAGAATGCTAAATTACTATTTTAAAACACTAGAAAAAATCACAACATACCCAACAAGATAACCGCCAAAATACCCATTATCAAAGAAAAAATAGTGCTATGAGTGGTAGTCTGCTTGCACGAAACAGGTATCAGTTCGTCAGCTGAAATATAAATCATCAGACCAGCGGTAGCAGCAATGATTATACCTACAACAGTTGACGATATATATTGATACAAAAAATGAGCAAACAAAAATCCCAATATCGTTGGGATAGCGGTTGATGAAGATACTAAAAAAGACTTAATTCTCTTACCAGTAGAATAAAAGTATGGCGCAGAAGTACACACTGCCTCAGGAATATCATGAATCATTATAGCTAAAGCTACAAGCAAACCAAGCTTAACTTCTGTAACAACACCAATAGCCATTGCCATACCTTCAGGGAAATTATGCATACTAATGCCTATCAATAGGTAAATAGATGTCTTCTTCAGCCTAGTTCCCTGCTCTGGAAGGCAAAGCCCTGGATGAATATGAGGTATAAGTTTATCAAGGGAATACATAGTAACAGAACCAAGGATTACACCTAAAATAGTGTACCATGCAGATGAAAGATGAATACTCTCAGGAATTAATTCTAAAAATGAAATAGCAAGCATAACTCCTGCTGCAAAGGAAAGCATGTTATACATAAAGACATTAGAAGGCTTTTTGATAATCCCTATAAATGAACCTATAATTGGTCCAAGTGCAGCCAAAATTATTATTATCCAAAATATATCCATACTGGTTTTGAAGTATTACGATTTAAAAGCTTTTTCTAGAGTGAAATTTATACATACTAACAAATATTTCAGCCCCAGAAAAGTTTATAAATCAGGTTTTTCATGTCTTAAACGACTTATATTAAGGAGGTTTTGAAAATGGATAGAATTAAGATTATAGATATTGCAGATATACATAGCGATTATGATTCTTTAAGCAAGGTTGCTGATTATGCAAGAAATACTGAGCATGATATTGTTTTAGTTAGAGGGGACATAATAGAGGGAGTTTTCTCTGAGCGTGTAGCTGAAATTTTTGTAAATCTGAACAATGGTTACAGGGAAAGGAAAATAGGTTTTTTACAGATTATGCACCATAATGGTGCGGATAAGAGCCTTCTTGAGAGAATAGCTGAAGATGAAATAGGTTATCTTGAGTTATGTAATATAAGAGATGACCCTCAAATGGACCTGAAGGTAAGAAATTTTGCAAAACAATTTGCCGAATTTAAGAGTGAATATGATGAAGCTAATAAGAAATTAATAGAAAGTGCTAAAGAATCTATGATAAAACAATATGAAAAAGTAAAAGAAATAATGGAAGGTCTTGAATATCTTACATTACCTGGAAATCATGATGGTAAATGCTTAGAAGACGTTATGGGTGAAAGAAACCTGCATGGGAAAGTTAAAGAAGTCAAAGGTTTTAAATTTGGAGGTTTCGGAGGTTCTACTGTCTACCCTGGGGCGATACCCAAAGAACTTTTAGTGCTTTATGATGAAGGGATTGCTAGAGACTCTGAAGGTGATCTTGTGAAATTTTCTGAGCTTTACTCTAAGATGCCTGAAGAATCCGAAATTATAATTGCCCATGAAATGCCCCAGACTTATTTACATCCTGAAAACAGTTTTGGACTGACTGATTTTATGGTCAATAATGAGAAGAGCCTAGCTTTAGTTGGGCATATGCACAAAGAAGCAGGGGTTCACAGCTTAAACGGAGAGTCTATAATCATAAATCCTGGGAGTTTAGGGGAGCAGGATATTTTTGCTGAAATCAGTATTTGTAGAAAGGATGGAAAACCTACCCCTGAATTTATAAGTTTCAAAAGGATAAACGAAGATAAAGTAGAAACTTTTGTTGAAGGTAAGCTAGATGATTATAAAAAGCCAAGTAAAGGTCTTTTTTCTTACAGAATTCTAGAATAATTTTACTACTATCTAATAGTAAATAATAGCAAAGTTTATATAGTTTAATATTTAAGAAAGATAATAAGATGTACAACCAAAATTTTTTTAAATCAATAAAATCCAAAGAAAAAAAGAGGCTTATAACAAGTAAAGAGAGTTTAACATCTATCTTAAAATATGTAGAAGAGGATTATTCTAACACTCAAGGTATGAAATTTAAGTACTCTAATCTTATCTACAAATTAAAACCAGAAATCTTAATTCAAATACTTAAAGACTGTGGAATTAATGAAATCTATCTTGAGAAAAAAATCTTTACCCCGCATATCAAAAAGAAAGATCCATCCAATTTTTATTTAGATTACACTAAAAAATTAAGAGCTAAACATGAATCTTACCAAAAATATTTAGAAGATGTACACAATAAAAGAATTATTCCAAAGTCTAAGTCCTATAATGCAGTGAAGGGTTACTTAGTATCTAAATTTTACACTTTAAATTTAGATGATTTGGACAAACTCCATCTTGATTTTACTTCTACGCCTTATCTTTTAGAGGAAGAAGGCCATATTTATTCCCAATTACAAATAGAAGTTATCATGTGTTTAACAGATAGGATAGCATTAACAAAAGATTTAAAGATTATAGAAAAATCAAACAAGAATGAGGTAATATCCAATTTTAATTCGTTATTTTGTTTAAACAAACTAGAAAATCATACTTTGATTTTAATAAACGAAATAAAAAATAGTGATTTAAGAAATTATACAAGTGTTCACAGCACAGAAATCTTTAAAGATGAAGTTATTTTCAAAATATATCGAGGAACAGAAGCGTCAAAACTTTTAGTTAACGAATCACTTGCTCTCAATGCTCTACAAAAGAGATTTACAAGATGGAGGGAAAGTTTTGGTATTCCCAAGATATATTGTTATGGTCAATTGAATGATTTCTATACCCTAATCATGGAAAAAGTGGATGGAATAACAGCAGATAAATTCTTTAAAAAAATAAAGGATTCCAAGACTAAAAAAAGAATTTTAAAAAATTTTATAGAACACTTAGCAGACATTCATATCGAAGGCAAAGATTTAGAAACCACCTATGGTACTCTTAATGAAAGCTCCTGTTTAGATTGGCTTAAAACTGGCTTTTGGGATAGGATTGAAAATAAACAACTTAATTTAGAATCTTTATTAGAACTTTACAAGCCTATAGCAAAACAGTTAGCAGATTATAAAATCAAAGTATTCAATAAGGATGCGAATTTAAAAAACTGGATTATAAAAAAGGATGCTTCATGTTATGCAATAGATTTTGAAAATACAGGTCTTAGACCTCCTCAGTTAGATTTAGTCCAGTTATTAGAGAATGAAGTTTTAAATCTAAGTGAATCAGACAAAGAGGAACTTAAAAAACATTATGTTAATATATTCAACAAGAAAGCAAATCCAAATTTTCAAAAAATTGAAAATTACAAGGAATTTGATAGAGTATACAATTGTGCATCTTTACATAGAAACTTAGTTTATAGCGGATTTTCTTCTGAAAAATTTAAGAACAAGAATCCAAAGAAATCTAAACATCTGCAATTAAGAAGTTTAGAATTTTCTTTAAACTCATTAAAATATTTAATAAAAGAGGAACCAATAGATAGAGACCGATATCTCCGTTTGTATACTGCTATTAAAGGGCTAAAGGAAGATATCATTCAAAGTTCTTGATATAAATGAGTTGGAATTCTATAATCTGAATCGCATAAGACTGAATCGCTTTAAGATGTAAAACTATTCTGAGTTCATTAATCTGTTTCGTTTTTAAACCCTCATCTAACTTTCCTTTTAGTTCTTCGTACTTACTAGCAGTTCTAACTGCTTTCTCTTTTTTTAGATTGTAATGAAATTCATAGCATTCGTTAAAAAATTCATTCATTTCTTTGTATAGCTCTAAAATTTTAGGTCTGAATTTTAAATAAATTTTCTTTTTAAGAAAATCGGCTATCCCCCAGCTAAAGCTTGGGGGTCTTCATCGCCGATTTTCACGCTAAATCACTAAAGTGTTTTCTGTTTCGTTCTTGACCAACTGTTTGACTTCTCTATGTAATGCTTTACTGTTTCTGAGCTTACACTTCCTATACTTCTGTACATTGTTCCTCTATTCCACAGATGTTTATATTTCTTAAGCGAAGGGTAATTCTTTCGTATGTAATAAGAACTTCCTCCTTTCAACAGTTGAAACAATTTCCTGATTGAACAATCAGGAGGGCAAGAAACAAACAAATGTACGTGGTCAGGCATAACTTCTTTCGTAAACAAATCAATGTTATGCCTCTCACATATCCACTCAAAAGCTTTCTCTGCAATCTCTTTCGTCTCCTTCCACTGAAAAATCTTACCTCTCTTCTTAGTCACCAAAACAACATGGTACCAATTCTGTCCCAAACTATGGGAAAACTTTTTTAACTCATTAGAGTTCACACTACTCATATCAATTCACCTCGTATGCGTTTTTCACACAGCTGAAAAACGTGTATGAGCTCATACTCGCATCAAATTCGCTATGCAAAAAAATTCTAGAACTTCTTTGAAGAAAAAGCTTACGCTTTTTCTTAATTTGCCCTAAAGGGCAAGTCCTGTATCCCCCAGTTAAAACAGAAGCTAAAGCTGGGTCTTAGGAACCTTTTTCTAATAATTTTTTATTTTTTATTTAAATTTTTAACTAAAGAATTCTTCAGCTTAGAAAACTCCTCAAAGCTCAACAAATCAGAATTTTTCTCCAAAACAGAATCAGAAAGTTTAAGCTGGGAAATAGTATCTTTTGATTTCCTCTTAGTAAGACCTAAACCATTTACCAAAGATTCTCTCAATGCATTCTTGGTCTTCTTATCATCCTGCAAAGTAAAAAATCTCAGAACAATATCTGTAGTTGAAAAAGACTCTTCCTCTCTTGGAATAAGTTTCACAATAGCAGAATCAGTCTTTGGCCTCGGCAGAAATGCTTTTCTGGGAACTTTCTCCAAAACCTCAACAGTGAAAAACAATTGCGTTTGTAAACCAATCTTAAACCTTTTTGAAGTAATCTTACTGGCAAAACTTTTTGAAACAGTGATTATCACCAAGTCAGGCTGATTCCTGAACAATTTTCTCAACAAAGGTTCAGAAAGAGCATAAGGAATATTAGCAACAACCTTATTAAACTTAAACTGTTTCATAACTTCCAAAGCATTATCAAAAACAACCATAAGATTCTTATGGGGATTACCCAATTTTGATAACTCTTTTCCAAAACTTTCATCTTTTTCAACAGCTATAACCCTACAATATTTAACCAACTCTCTAGTAAGGAAACCTTTGCCAGAACCAATCTCCAGAACGATATCCTTACCACTAAGACTAGAATACTTAACAATTCTCTTTATCAAACTATGGTCAACCATAAAATGCTGATCCATATCTGCTTTCATCAGATAAAAATTAGAATCCCAAGTTAAAAAAGGTTACTTTTTCTTCTTACCAAGACTCTTCAACTCTTCCTGAAAAACCAAGTAAGAATATACAAAACACCAGATAACAAAAGCAAAGACAAAAACCATAAAACCCCAAAAAACTTCCGGAAGGAAAGAAATCAATAAGGCAATAACTCCAAGAGCCATGAACAACCTACTTCCCTTCTCATGAGTCTTCTTCCACACATAATCACTGCTCAAAGTCCAAGGAGTCCTTATACCAATAAAATAATTCCTCTTAACCTTGTGAATAGCAAAACCTATCAGGAAAAAAAGAGCCCCAATAGCAGGCATTACTAGCCTGGTCATGTTGAACTTAAAACCAAAATTAGGCATAAGCGATGAAACGTAGATGAAGCCCATGAAAGCAACAAAAGCAACCCTAAACCAATAATAATAAGGCTCAAATTCTTTCACATTCTCCTTAAACACAGCGATAGAAGGAACAAGGAATAATAACAAATATATTCCAATAGCCATTACAGGCATCAAAAAAACACCAACAAGCCTAGAACTATAGCCGTCAACCTCACCCTTAGCATTCCAATGGGTGGGCATAACATCAGGCATCGAAGGATAGACATAAAAAGCTGTTATGAACAAAACTATGATTAAAGCCCACGGCAAAAATTCTTTCTTTTTCATAATCAATAATTAGCAATAAGAGTATAAATACTTTTTCCAAACCCTACAGTTAATACAAACACTTAAATATGAAAAAAGCACATAAAGAATAGTTAAAGAGGTGATATACCCTTGAGAACGTGGCGTAAAAAGAGAAAGAGAGATATTTCTGGAGCACTTATGCTGATAGGTTTCGGGCTAGTAGTCATGCTGGGGAGTATTGCATTATCAAGCTCAAGACTCTTAATGTTTGACTATGGAATCTTAGGATTCTTCACCGGCTTCACACTATTCCTGGTAAGCGTAATAAGCCTTGCATAAAAAAGTTTCAGAGCACTTCATTGGAGATATCTTTACAGGGATCTATATGCAGAACCTTAAAAATAGGCTGTAAGAGTAGAGGTGAAAGCATCCTGGCCGGCATCACCAAAGGATGCAATCCATCAATCAGCACCCCTCCCATAATACCATTAAAAAGACCAGCAAAAAAAGTACCTGCATATTCTTCCCCATCTGCATCCTTTTTGATATACCCTTTAAGAATCATGTTACGAATAACAGGCAGACCAATACCAATAAGAATATTACCAAGCCACCAAGGAAACTTAAGCTTTGCAGGGTTTCCAAAAGATTCTATACTTGGCTCAGAACCTTCTATTTTAAGCATAGATTCTAAGTTTGAAACTACCTCTTCCCTATCTGCATCAAAATCCCTCCCAGCAACAATAAGTCCCCAAGTAGTATTATGACGACTCTTAGTATCCAAACCTTCCTTATCTAACAACTTATATTTAAAAAAAGAAATCATCCATTGCTTACTCATATCACCATACTTTTCCTTAAAATCTTCAATAGATTTCTTATGCTCAAAATATTTCTCAGCATAGTACACAAAGTTAATATTTGATTCTATAGCCTTGTTCAAGTTTTCCATGTTTTTCAATAAGCTAGAATTAGCAGGAATGCTAATTAGGTTTTCCTTCTCAGCTTTGATATCACCAATCTTCTTCTTAATATCATTTTCCTTGGACTTATCATAATAATCTGACCTTTGAATCAACTTATTAACAGATAGAATATCCTTAATCTGGTAAGAATCTTTTGATAATAATATTTCCAAACGGGCATCCTTATAATACTTCTTTAATATCCTGTCAGCATCAATAATAATCTCTTTGAATATAGGGATGATCTTTTCATCGATTGGTGACTCTGCAGAATAATCCACATTAACACTATCCTCTTCACCAATCAAACCAACATAATAACAGAGTATTTGTTTTTCAAAATTTTCACGGGTACCTGAAAGAACATCAATCTTCTGACCATACTCAAGATCTTCAATATACTTATTTATTTTATTATCTAAAATTTCAATCTTATTCTTTGTTTCCTTAAAATCCTGTTTAATAGCCTCTTTATCACTCTCCAAAAATACCCTCCTCTTCTGATGGATCTTATAAATGTTTTCCATCTCAACAACACTTATTTTGTTATCAAGTGAATATTCTGCAAGTTTCTCTTTGTAAAGAGTTTCAATCTGAGGGGTATTGATTACCTGTTCTAAGTTAATTGGCTGTACAGGCTCATTAAACTCATCCTTAACAGCACTGTAGACAGGAGCAGCCAAAGTAGCAGTATACAACGATATCCCAACTAAACTAAGCTTCGCTTTTGTGCTCATTCCTTTGAATTTTTTGTAAACTTTCATCTTCTTTTATAACTCCTCTGATATTTTCCTACAAGGATCTATCTTCAATAATTTAAAAGCAGGCTGAATAATCAAAGGTGAAAGCATTCTGGCTGGAAAAATCAAAGGGTGTAAACCATCAATCAAAAAAGCTCCAACAAGACCATTGGCAGCACCACAAGCACCTGAAAAAAAATACTCACAACCATCCTTCATCTTCCCTCCCCTCATGTAAGCCTTTATAGCTATATTACGTGCTATCGGTCCTAAAAAACCTATAATCCATGTGCCGAGCCACCAAGGAATTCTTTTTGCTGCAGGATTACCTATCTCTGCAATCTTTGCCTCAAGACCCTGGGAACTAAAATAATTCTCTAAGTTAAAGATAACTTCAATATTTTCCTTCTTGAATTTTTTCTCCTGTATCTCTAAAGCATCGAAACGGTCACGTTTACTAGGCTGCAAACCTTTCCGCTCAAACTGATAAGAAACGACAAGAGAATGTGTTATATCCTTATTATGGTTACCATATTTCTTCTCAAAATCATCAACATCAGATTTATGATCCAAATATTCTGAAAAATGTCTTAAGACCCTAGCAACATTGTCTAACATTTCTTCAAGGCTATTAATCTTATTTTTTAAAGCAACATTCTGATCAGAATTAAGGATACTGTCTTTCTGTTGATATAAATCTTTGATTTTCTTAATGATAGGATCTTCCTGAGCCATAACAAACTTATCCCTCCTACCCATCAAGCCATACAATGTAAGAACATCATTAAGCCGATAGCTATCCATCTCCAATAATAATTCCAACTTGTTATCATTGTAATATTCCTTCATTATCTTATCAGTATCAGATATTATCTCCTTAAGAACAGGTGTCAGTTTGGTATAGACTTCAGTGTCAGCAGAATAGACTACCTTCAATTTCTCATCATTACCAAGGATACCATGATAAAAAGATAATATGTCATTCTCAAGCCTTTCCTTAACACCTTTGAAAACAGGAACACGACTGCTTGTAGTGAGCTTCTCATCATAAGCATCAATCTGCTCAACTATATACTCAACATCAATACCCTTACTATACTGTAACTCAAAATCATATTTTTTCTGAGTAAACAATTCCTTTTTCTTAAGATTCAAATCATAAAGATTCTTAAGCTCCTGCTCCTCTAAGAATTTGTCCGAAGTGTATTCAACAAGTTTTTCTTTGTAAAGATTAACAGCTTGCTCAGAAGTGGTGATATGTTCTAGACTGATAGGATGCATAGGCTGTTTCAATTCCTGCTCAACAGCTGCATAGACAGGCAATGCTAAAGTTGCTGCATATACAGTTGTTCCGATCAAAGAAGCCTTAGCTTTTTTACTCATTCCTTTAAATTTTTTGTAAACTTTCATTTTATCATCTCATCAATCGGGTCAAATTTTGTAAGCTTAAAGAAAGGCTGCAATATCAGAGGTGAAAGCATAAGTGCAGGAAGGCAATAAGGCAAACCACAAAAAATAGCGCCTGCAAATCCATTGAACATGCCTGCACAACCAGATAAAAGATATTCTATCTCATCATCTGCTTTACCCTTAACATACTTTCTTAATAACATGTTACGCACTATAGGAAATACTAAAACTGATGTAAGCCCTAACCAAAAAGGTATTAACGGCTTCGCTGGATTGCCAGGCATATCAACCTTAAGATTTTTATATCCTTCCTGTGAAAAATATAGACCAAAATAATCATGAAGTGTTTCTTCAATAGAACTAAAAATCCTACTTTCACTTTCTATATCACCCTTATTTAGACCTTCCTGATTCAAGAATTCACGCTTAATAGGACCAATCAATAACTGTTTGCTGAAATTTCCATACTTCTCCTCAAAATCCTTAATTCCTTCCCTAAATTGGAAATAAATTTGGTAAGTGGTTATAAATTGATCATTTTGTTTTATCTTTTTTTCAAGAGAATCAACTTCCCCTTTCAAAGCGAATAATTCCTGGTTAGCCCGTATCAGCCCAGATTTTTGTTCTTCCAAATCAGCAATCTTTTTATTAAACTCTTCTATCTTTTCCTGATTATAAAGATCTT
>JAHIPG010000302.1 GCA_018894775.1 Nanobdellota archaeon | reverse complement strand
CAGCACAAACATACCAAGATTTAATCGAATCTGACCATGAACATATTATCAAGAATATAAGACACATAGCAAAGAATAACCCTTCAAAAGAAGAAACCAGAAACCTTCTAGAAAAATACAAGAAAAGCATATAAAAAATGCTCGAATTAGTTACAATAAAAAATATCCGAATTGGATCTTAAACTCACAAAAAGTAAACTCTTGGAGACTTATCATTACTGACTACTTTTTATTTTTATTATTCTAAATTGTTTTGGGTAGTTTTTTATCTTTTCTTTGAATTTCTTCTCGGTTTCTGTGTGTAGTATTTCGTAGATTGTTCCTTCGTTGAGGTCTAGTATGTCTGCTCGTGTTCCGTTTTTGAAGATGGGTTCTGTTATGAATTCGTGTTGCAATTCTTTGAGTTCCATGCAGACTTCTAGTTTTTTGAGTATGTGTTGTTTGGTTTCTCCTTTGCTCCAACGTAGTGTGTTTGTTTGGCTGCCTACTCGGTTGCTCATTCTTATCAAATTCAAATTCTCTCTTATCTTATAGTAGCTAGACTTTTTCTCCCTTTGCTTGTTCAAATGTCTTTTGTAGCTTCTGAGTTTTGACTCGTAGTGTTTTTGTTTTGCTCTTTCTAGCTTTTCCGGTGTTAAATACCTGAATCCCATCTTTTTTCTCACCTCCTGTTTTTGTGCGCCACCCCTCCCTAAGAAGAATAAAGATTTACCGCTCAGAAGGGGCGTGAAGAAGTCACTCGTGGCTTCGAAAACAAGGGGCAGGAAAGGCGGGAAGAATTAAAAGGTTAGCACGACTCAGGAGTGTGCCTTTTATTGCTTTCGACGAGGAAGAGGACTAGATTTTTTTGTGTTGATATATATGCATTTAGGGGTGATTAATTTTGCAAGAAAAAGCAATGTGGCAGAAATGGCGATGATAAGAAAGTATGACTTATTTTTTTCTGTACCCAAATTTCTTGTTATACTTATCATGGTCTATTATATCAAGAACAAATGCGATAATTTCAATCTCAGTTTCATTATTAGTCAAAGTGTACAGCATTCGCCAAAAATTTGATAATTCAACCCAAAACAGGTTCGTAACTCCATATTTTTGTTTATACTCTTGAGGAATTTTATCTTTAGCGATAGGCTTTCCATAATGCGGATTTGCCTTGATCAATCCTTTTTTCTTTTCGATGGAATTAAGAATGCTTTTCTCGATTTTATATTTAACAGCGGCTTTGTTCAACAGATTATATGCCTCTTCTGCTTCTGGAGAAAGAATGATACGAATTAGTTTCACAGTTCAAGACCTCTCGTGATTGCCTTTTCCATATTAGTGTTCGTATTATGTATCCAAGAAATTCCTTTTAGCGAAACTAATATCTTATTGCTCTTTTCGAGGTAATAAAGAATTATCATCAAGGTGTTATGATTTACCTGCTTAGGTAGCTTTCTTTTTAATTCAGCGATTGTGATAACGCTTTCATTCATATTTTCGAGCACGTTCTCTACCATAAGTACAGTGTTCAATGTTGGCGAATGTTTTAATACTTGCATTGTTATCACTTTTAATTATTAGTTAATAATTATTAAGTATTAACTCATATATAAATGTTTTGGTTTTTCATTACACCAAAAATCAGAAAAACCAACTTTTTCACGATTAATACATACGTGACCCTGCGGGTGTGGTCAGCATTACGTTAGGGAGTTATGTGAACCTCAGATGATTAAACTATCATACTATTAATCAACCTGCCATACTTATCATACTGCTCTACCCTTGCCCACCCATCTTTTCCCATGATTATCTCTATTCTCAAATCAGGGTCGAACATGCTTTTCATTGATATCAAGTTGTTGTCTGTGAATGAGGTTATTTTTCCTTCTACTAGATCACCAAAGTTTGAAATGTGGTTTTCTAGTTTGGCGTTTGTTATTTCTCCAAAACCGGTTTTTAGAGGTGTTATTGAAGTGTCAGTAGGTGTGAGGATTCTGTTGGTGCCTATCTGATTAGAAACATCAAAACCACCACCTTCCATTGGGATTGTACCTTCCATCTGTGAAACATCAGTAACATCCTTAAGATCCTTACCTGATTCAAAAGAGCAAAGGGTAAGTGGTAAAAATATCAACAAAAATACAACCAATGATACGAAGAAATTAAGGTTTTCTATGAAAACAAAAATACCCTCAAAAAGATAATCCAAAATGTAAACAAGAATTTCATAGGCTTCCAAGTGCTAGAATCAAATGGCCAATACTGTATTATAAAAAGCATAGCTAAAGAAGATGATACTAAAATCCAGAGCCTTATAAGAAGATCATTCCTCATCCTTTTAAGCCTGTTGGAAAATGATGATATTGATAGCAGAGAAAATTTGATTAAAATCCTTAACGTTTGTAAAAGGATTTTGCACAAAAAAGGATACAATCTTAGTGAATCTATACCAACTTATAACCTAATTATGATTCTAGAAGAATTAAGCAAATCAGAACACAAAAATAAGAAATATTCAAAAGAGTTAATCGAACAAATATATAATCTATATTACAAATTTAATGAGGCAGAATGTGTTAAGGTTAAAGATAAAATAAAAAAAGAACTAACAACCACAAAAGACAGCAACAAGGCACTATTCCTTTACAATGCTAAAAAAATGCTTGATTTAGTCACAATAAAGAATATTCAGATAGGGTCTTAAACTCACAAAAAATAAGATTTTAGAAATGTATCAGTCTTAGTCACTTTTTATTTTTATTATTTTGAGTTCTTTTGGGTAGTTT
>JAHIPG010000301.1 GCA_018894775.1 Nanobdellota archaeon | reverse complement strand
GTGTTTGTTTGATATTCCTTTCTATGTGGCTACAGGTTGGTATGGTGTTGATATCTAACAAGATACTAAGGACGATTGGCCTATGGCCTGGTTTAGTATTTTTTTCAGTGTCGTTAAAAGCAGTAATAGATCAGAAGAAAGATGGAAATAAACAAGGAGGATTTAGATGGACTTCTGAGCGTACCCAAAAAGCCGCAGACGCCTTGGCAGAGTATTTTAAGAGAACGGGTGAAAGGCTTAGCAAGTCACAATTGGCAGGACTTATGAAATGCAATAGAATGACTATTCAACACCATTATCCAGAGATTATTGAAAAATTGAAAGCGTCTTCAGAGATTGATTTTAAAACATTCCAAAATACCAGGAGAGGTTATCCTCTCGTTGGAAAAACAGGATTTAAAAATATTACTATTTTAACATCCAGGGGAGTTAAAGAGAATCTTTATGAAGAAGAGAGAAAACCGATAAAAGTACCCGACTGGCTTCAACCTGCTGTTGAAGCGGTACTTAAGAAGAAAAGACATAACAAATTGCTGCCTTCCTTGGAAAGTGGCAAATACGAACTCCGTCCGTTTTTTATATGGTTTGAAGAGTTTGGTCCCATGAGCATATTAGACCTTATATGGACTGGGAAAGTGCCTGGGGAGCATCTCGAATCGCTTATAAAACTTGCGGAACCCGAAGATATAAAATTACACTCATCTGAAATGAATCAAGAATCATGCTTTTTGTATCTGAACAAGGCGACCGAACTGATAGGAAAAATATCGACTTCCAGTATATACAATGAGAAATTTATTGAAAGATATGGGGAAATAATAGATGGTAGAGCAGCAATGTCCCTTCGTAATGTAAATATGCTCAGAAGAAAACTTGCGCGGACCATATTTACTTATGAAATTGTGGAGAATTTGAAACGAAATGGACTTGATCTCCCGTCTCATAAAATATCTTTGCAAAAAGTGAATAACTGGCTTAAAAATATTATCTCGTATATAGATTACCACCGTTGGGAGGAAAATTTTGGTAAAGTAAATCTCTGTTCGGAAGGAATATTTTTTGGGGAGAATTCACCAGTTTATACAGACCTTTACTGGTATGCCAAATTAATAAATGAGATTAAATTTCAACAGCAGATTAAGAAGACGTGGGTCCCATTCAGTAAAGAATATATTAAAACACTATATCATAGAGAAAGTATGCTAAAAATTGCCAGAGCATTTTCTCCTCAAACGTCGGGATTAAAATATTACGAGGTTACTAAAATTCGTGCAATGTTCAAATATTTCTTCGATACTCTTCCTTCTAATATCAGACCCCCAGTAATTAGAAAGGTCAAATTGTTAAGAACAACGTTAGAAGGTCCTGATTATTACTGTACTCCTCAATTTGCAGAGTGGTTTGAAGAAGTCTCATCCACAAGAAAATTCTATGAGACTAAAGAGGTTAAAAAGAATATAGAAAGATTTAAAGCAATAGTAAATACTCTGGATAAAAAAGTTTTGGAGGGAGTTTTGGAAAATGATATCTCAGAATTGCATCCGAACAATGTAGAGCAAAAAGACAAGAGGGCTATTTATTACTATATTCTTCTTTTGAAACAGGGGAATGAAGAGGCAGCGAGGAGGCTCATTGCACATTTTAAACCATTCATTCAGATAATTACGCATAAGACTGTCGAAGGATTTCCCGATGTTGATAAGAATACAATAATGGGGACTGTGACACGATGTCTTTATAAAACATTAATGAACTTTTGTCTCGTAAAGCCAGGGACTGAAGAAAAATACAAAGATATCATTACAGATGAAACGGATATATTGGAAGGATGGAAGATATTGAACATTCAACATCTCTATGGAGGGATATATAATACGACTAAGTATTGGGCTTTAAGATATACAGAAAATGAGATACCTCATTTTTCATCTTTAGGGGAACAGTTTAAGGATAGCGGAAATAGAGATATAAGTTTGCTTATCGCCCCGCACACTATTGATATAGAAAAAATGCTCTCAAAAGATGAGCAATTTGTTTTTCAACGTCTCTTTATTAATCCAACAGAAAAAGATTGGGAAGAATGTGTGAAAAGATTTGGTTCTGAAGAGACTGTAATAAAAATCTACGAAATAATAGAAAGAAAATTACAAAATTACTTAAGCTCAAGCAAAAGAGATAACAGGACGAATTCTGCCAAATCCCTCGGTACAGGCACTCCTGCTGCTAAACTTTCAACAGGGGACTTTGTCGAACGGTTTAAGGACCAGCTTTATTATGACCTTAAAGATAGAAGATATAAGTTAAATCATCCAGAGACTGCTCCCTT
>JAHIPG010000300.1 GCA_018894775.1 Nanobdellota archaeon | reverse complement strand
TCAAGAATAGAATCATAATCTTTATCCTTAATCTTCTTAGGATTAAGTTTTAATCTTGATTTTATCTCCTTAGGGGTTTCGATAAGAATATTAGCAATCAAAGAAGCATCAAGATTTTTGTACTGCTTATCATATTTTTCTAGATCAAGCTCAGCCTGAACAACCTCACGAGCCATATCTGCATTAAGGCTGAACTTCTTTCCAATTTTCATAGCTTTCTCTGTCAATAATTCTGGCGTTTCAATCTTATCAAGCCATTTTTTACTTAACTTTATAGGCTGGACATCAGTTTCTGGATACATCCTGGCTGACCCAGGCATAGGTCTTAAAAAACTTGTAGTGCCATCAGGCTCAGCCTTCCTAACTTCTGACTTAACTTCGTAACCTTGCTCAACCATATCCTTCTGCCTCTCAATCTCCTTGATAATAACCTTAGGAATAGTCTTCAAATCCTGGAAGCCTTTAATCTCAACTCTTGTTCCACCTTTAATGCTCAGATTAACATCCTGCCTGATAGTACCAATACCTCTCATAACCTTTCCAGTACTACGAAGCATCATACCAAGAATTTCAGCAACCTCTTTAGCCTGCTCAGGAGTCTTGATATCAGCCTCAGTCTGTATCTCAATCAAAGGAATACCTAAACGATCCAGACGCCAAACACGAGATGATTTAGATTCCTTAATATTCTTGGCAGCCTCCTCTTCAAGACAGATAAAACCTATCTTTACATTCCCCAGAGAAGTATTAATAAAACCATCTTGAGCTACCAAAGCAGTCCTCTGAAAACCACTAGTATTGCTTCCATCAACAACTGTTTTCCTCATAAAATGAATCTCATCAACAACCTTAGCATTCAAAAGCTTAGAAACCTGAAGCACTATCTCCAAAGCATCCCTATTCAAAGGACCAGGAGGCTCCTCATCCAGCTCAACATTACAAGTAGTATCAGAATAAGCCTCATAAATAAACTCTAAATTTTTTTCCATCTCATGCTTAGCAGCAGCATCTACCTCTCCAGTCTCTCCTGCCACAGCCCTAAGCTTCCTCTTAACAATAATATCCGGCTTATCATCCCTCAAAACAGAAGGACAGCCACAGAACAACTTATGAGTTTCTAATCTTTGATGTATCTCAAGACCAATTTTCAAACCTAATTTTTTGTAATTCATATTTTCTTATTAGACTTTTTCTTTTTATAATTCTTTCTACAGTCTATGACAAATATAGATTCCTTAGTCTTCTTGACATCAAGCCTATGCTTATATTCTTTAGGAAATAACTCCAACAAAGGTATTGAAGATATGATTGCATAATTTTTTGTAACTCTTATTATTTCTTTCACAGTATTCTTTACGTATGATTTTTCAGAACAAATACCTTTAGGAGTATAAGGCACCTTAGTGCTGCTATAAGGCAACATAGGAAAACCTTCACAACAAAAATAATCAAAAGCATTATTCTTAAAAGGCAAATATCTTCTTTTCTTTCCATAGAAGCTCATATCGCTAATATCCGCCTGTACAGCCTTAAGATTCCTGCCTTTTAACTTATCCATGATTTCAGTCAGAAAATCATAACAGACAACCTTATCAGGATTATAGACGCAGCCAACAGAAATACTACCACTGCAAAGATCCAAAACTAACCCATCAAGGGCTATACCTGAATGTTTTAGAGTATAACTAAATCTTGCCTCAGTACTTTTAATCCTGATATCTTCTTCTGAAATACCCTTCTCCCTCAATATATCATACATTTCCATTATAGGAAGATCAGTAAGCTTGGAAAAATGCTCTGGAAAAGATTTAACATAATGTCTTCTAATATGCTTAATAAAACCTATACCCATTATACTAATCTCACAGAATATTCCTTATCATTTATTTTATTCATATCATACTTATCCTTAATATTAATATTGACAGAACCTTTTTCTGTAATGAACTCTAGCTTATTTTTATTTTTTTTGAATTGGATATCATAATCAGAAACTATATCTATACCCTGCCTCAAAGGCATCTGATATCCACAAAACTTCTTCTCAACAAAAGGCTCATCAGACTTCAGAGTAAAACCAGAATCAAATACTATTCCACCATCAGTCTCCATATAATCTCCAGATTTTACTGTCACAGGATTTGTAAGGCATCTGTTAAAAGCCCAATAAAATTTTGAAGTCACAAGCATGATAGCACTGATAGTGGCCACAGGAAAAATCAGAGCAGGGTTAGCATGGCAGGCAAGCCAGGCAGGAGTAAAAGATGCTGCATATGCTAATTGAGTTAAGGCTTGACTAGTCCCAATTATCTGATAGAACTTATCCCTATACTCATTATTCTCAAGATCAGGATTTTTACGGATAAGATAATCCCTAACTGCAAAAAAACTCTTGCTTTCCAGACTCATCTTACCCATAGCCATAGTCACACTCTGGATACCGAACAATGTGAACAATGTTGCTTCAGGAAAAGGACTCATCTGGATTATTTCCGGCTGCATCAGATAAGTATCTGTTACAATAAAAGAATAAAGATAACCTACCTTCTTCTGCAAATTTTTAAGATCTTTAATATCATCCTGAATTGTTGATTTATCAACTACATTACCCATAGTACCACTAGTAAAGACATTTGTCAAAGGTGTTGCGATCTTCTGCATAGCAGCCAAGGTCCCAGCCAACTTCATAGTACCGCCAAAATCCCAGAAAGCAGGCATAACAGCACCAAGTAGTGCTCCAGAACTAGCATTAGATATTATACGCCACATCTCATAAGACTTAAACTCTGGTTCATCTTTCCACAAATCAAAATAATTCTTGAACTGTGCCTTGATATTAAAATCCTTCATACCTCTGAGCATAGTGATAATCCCATGAATAGTCTCTTTCTTCATCTCATAAGTTTCATAACTCTTATCTTCGCTGATTTTATCATATTTCATCAGCTTCATCATGGCTTCAAGATTCTCTTCTTTAGGAAGTTCTATTCTCCTCTTAGCATCC
Source organism: Nanobdellota archaeon (assembly GCA_018894775.1). Classification (GTDB taxonomy): domain Archaea; phylum Nanobdellota; class Nanobdellia; order SCGC-AAA011-G17; family VGLX01; genus JAHIPG01. Next base: position 1,091 of record JAHIPG010000300.1, on the reverse strand, counting down.
AGTGCAGGCAAAGCTTGAAGGATAGAGAAATCAGGATCATATTTGGTAAGCTCAAATCTCTGACGTTTCTTAGCTTTTTTCTGATCAACAACAGCTTTTATCCCCTCATCATAGAAAACATATGTCTTAGATTTCTTTTTCAGAGTTATCGGACTATCAGGCTTCAACTGTTGCGTAATAAATTCAAGATTCTTCTTAGTAACCCTTTTAAATCTCACAATAAAGTTGATTTAAACATAGTTTAAAAAAGTTCTTATCGGAAAGGTTATAAAACAAAAAAATCTAAAATAAGAATATGATAAAAGAGAATATTGCTAATCTAGGGATTCCTAAAAACGTAAAACTGGTCTGCGTTACAAAAACAAGAAGTGTTGAAGAGATAAAACAAGCGATAGAATATGGCGTTAAGTGTATTGGTGAGAACAGAATACATGAAGCAAAAGAAAAATTTCCACTATTGCCTGAAGTTGAAAAACATATGATAGGAAACCTGCAAAAGAACAAAGTAAAATCTGCTGTTGAACTGTTTGACATGATACAAAGCGTTAATTCTTTGAAATTAGCTAAAGAGATAGATAAAAGAAGTGCAGCGATAGAAAAAGTCATGCCTATATTAATAGAGGTCAATGTTGCTGATGAAGAATCTAAACAGGGAATAACAGTTGATAATACCTGGAAAGTCATAAAAGAGGTATTGGAATTCCAGAATGTTAAGATAGAAGGGCTTATGTGCATGGCACCATGGGTTAAAGCTGAAGAAACAAGACCTTACTTTAAGAAAATGAAAGAACTTTTTGATTCTACAAAACTAAAATGGCTGTCAATGGGAATGACTAATGATTACAAAGTTGCTATAGAAGAAGGAAGCAATATGGTAAGAGTGGGTACAGCAATATTTGGGGAAAGAAAATATTAAAAAAAGGAAGAGAATTATTCAAAATTCTCCAAATAATCTTCTAACTCATAATCCTCAAAAGGATGTTCCAAAGACTTCAGCTTATCAACAACCTCTTGGGGTGTCCATCCCAACTCAGGAAGCATATATATAAGTGCACCATTCCAATTATCCTTTTCAGAATCATAATCCACAT
>JAHIPG010000299.1 GCA_018894775.1 Nanobdellota archaeon | reverse complement strand
TCACTGAGGTAAACAAAAAGATTCTCTCCACCACCTTCAAGAACATTCCTCTCAGGAGAAATATCAGTAAGAAGAGCCTCAGAATAACCACGGGAAACAGCCCAATCTTTAACCATACCCCCAAAAGCGTAATTGCCCCCTGCTTTGATATGCCTCAAAGGAGTATCAATACCTTCAGGATAGACAATTACCTTAGGATTTCCTTCAAGATAATTACCCCAAGTAAAAGCCTCAATCTCAAAAACAACATTATGTTTCAAAGAGAAAACACCAAGACTTGGATCAAACTTACTGTCCTCATCAAATATCTGATCCCTATAAACAATAGGCCTCACATAACATCCCTGTTCAGGATCAATATTACCTGCTTCGATATTTGCCTTAACAGTGTCTATTATCGCATCCCTAATATCCTTATCTGTCAGTTCTAAAAACTTGAAATCATTATTGAACTTAGGCGGAGTTATACTAAATTTTATATCATCCAAATAGTCATACATAGAAGAATAACTGTCCATCTTGTTAAAATTACCATGGAACTTAGATTTTATGGAACCTAAAAAACGATTAACATGCTCTTCCAAAGTTATCAGATACAATTTCTCTCTGTCTTTATCCCAAACTGCCCTTATACCCTCAAAAACAGAATTGGCATAATGAACTACATGTGAATAAGGAGTAAGAAGCATACCCTCTCTAGCCATATCCTCTAATGTAAAAAGGCCTTTGTTGCCCATTGTGTCCTGACGATAAATAATTCCTGGATTTACCATTTTGAAAAACCTCCCCTGATACCAAAATAAGTATAAAACAGAAGTTTTTAAATGTTTCATATATCATCATACAAATAAACAAAAGTTTTAAATAAAGCCATGAATAACTAAACTTAAATGGGGGCTCAAGACAATGAAAAAAAGAGTAACTCTAACCATTGAAAATAATATTCTAGATCAAGTAGACAAAGAGGTAGATGGACATAAAATAAAAAACAGATCACATGCAGTAGAATTATACTTACTTAAAGCATTAGGTGTAAGCGTACCAAAACAAGCACTTATACTAGCAGGCGGAGAAGGAACAAGGCTAAGACCTTTAACACATGAGATACCCAAGCCTTTAATACCCTTACAGAGCAAACCACTCCTTGAATACAGCTTAGACCTTTTCAAAAAATTTGGGATAAAAGACATATACATATCTATAGGCTTTAAAGGAGACAAGATCAAAGAACATTTTGGAGATGGAAGCAAATTTGGCGTCAAAATAACGTACATAGAAGAGGATGAACCATTAGGGACTGCAGGACCATTAAGATTAGCAAAGAGATACATCAAAGGCTCATTCATAGTATGCAACGCAGATGAACTAAAAGATATTGACCTTGTTGACATGTTCCTGTTCCATAAAGATAATAATGCCTCAGCGACCATTGCTCTTACAAGCGTAGATGATACAAGCAAGTATGGAGTTGCAAAAATTACAGGAAATAAAATATTAGACTTCGTAGAAAAACCAAAAAAGGAAGATGCTCCTTCAAAATTCATAAACTCAGGATTATACATATTTGAACCAGAAATAATTGACTACATTCCTGAAGGTTCAGCTATGCTTGAAAAAGATGTGTTCCCAAAACTGGCACGGGAAGGAAAACTATTCGGATATCCATTCGCAGGATACTGGAAGCCAATCGGAACAATGGAAGAGTATGATGAAGCAATACATGATCTGAAAAAAGAGAAATTCAAATTATGATTCTAAGCTATGTAACCTGTAAGGACGAAGAAGAGGCAAAAAATATTTCTAAAACTCTATTAGAGAAAAAACTGATAGCATGCGCAAATTACTTTCCAATAAAGAGCATGTACAGATGGGAAGGAAAGGTAAATGATGGCAAAGAGATAGTTCTGTTACTAAAAACGTTAGAAGAAAAATTTGAAGAGATAAAAAAAGAGATAAAAAAAATACACAGCTATGACAACCCTTGTATAATACAGCTAGATGTCAAACAGGCTAATGAAGAATTCTTAGAATGGATAAAAAAAGAAATAAAATAAGGGCTTAAGATTTTGCCCAAGCTATGTTAAACAGACCATTCAATGCTGATGCAAAGTATGGAGTATTTACCCAGACACCAATATCATAGGTTGGGTGGACTTCATCATCGTTCATAACCATGAACATCAATTCTTTATCGTCCACTATACAGAACCTTGCGTTGATGTCGTCCATCTTCTTAACTGATATAGACTTAGGCAAGGATCTAGCAAGCTTATGTGTCTCTTTGTCCATAGGTGCTGCAATCTTAATCTTAACACCTTTCTTTGACAGTCTCTCAAGCTCAGGTCTTAAAGCTTCAAGTTTCCTAAGAACACCCTTATTGGTTGTCATAATAGAAACATTTTTCTTAGCATTCTTGACCATCATCTCAAGATGCTGGTACAAGTTGTGTCTTCCCCTGATAGCTCCAGATAAGTCAGAAGGTTCGATAAACTCTATACCTTGCTTATGGAGAAGGTCAAGTTCTTTCAAAACTTCTGTTTTCTTTAGATCTTCAAGCTTCTTGACTTTTTCTTTTGCTTTATTATGAATGTTTTTCTTCACTCTTTCTACAACTTCGCCAGGCTCAACAGCCACATATTTGATAGGCTTACCAAGCTTCATAACAATGAATCCTTTCTTCTCTAAGCTTTCCAAAACATCATATGCTCTTGATCTTGGGACAGTCCCGATATCAGAAAGTTCTCCTGCTGTAGATACACCTCTAGAAAGCAATGCGGTCCAAATACGAACCTCGTATAGATTCAAACCAAAAAAACTTCTAAGGTTATTTAAAAAATCTTCTTTTACTATCATTGAAAAACCCCTCCTGTGTTCATCACACTCTTTTCTTTTTTTTATTACTTTACAAATGTAAAGTTTTGTTATTAGTGTCAAGTGAAAAAGCCCCACTTGGTACCATGCCCTAGTAAATAATCGACCTTTATAAACCTTTCCTTTATTTTCGTATATTTGAGTAGTAATAACTTAAAATTTCTTACTTTTAAACTTTTTCTGGTCATGATAAATGTGTTCCAAATCGGCTAAAGAATTCGCTTGAGAAGGCTTTTTATCGTCGATTCTAAGCCTCAAGAATCTTGGGAATCTCAAAGCATAACCTGATTCATAAGTAGGACTCTTCTGAATCTCCTCATAACCAACCTCAACAACTATTTCAGGATTTATATCAACATGCCTTCCTTTCTCTTTTATTATATGTGGTTTTAAGAGCTTAGTCAACTGAGAAAATGTAACACCTTGCTCTGCCTCTTTTTCCTTAATTCCTGTCCCGACCATGCCACATCTAGGGAATTTACTACCTGCTCTGCAAGAGAGAATGAAAGAGCTAAGAACATGGGCACGCTTACCTTCCCCATAAGTAGCTCCCGTAATAACCAAGTCTAAAGGCTCCAGAGTAGGCTTGATCTTTATCCAACCACCGACCTTTCTTCCAGGTGTATATTCTTTATCCATGCTCTTAAGAATCAGACCTTCAACACCGGCCCTCAAAGCCTTATTATAAAATTTGGTTAACTCTTTCTCGTCCCCTGAAATAATTTTCTTAGTGATGACTATTTTTCGTTTAACAGGTTTTACAATCCTCTCGATTAATTTTCTACGCTCTGACTGATGCTCAGCCATCATGTTCTTGCCTTCATAATAAATAACATCAAAAATATCTATCTCAACAGGAAGCTCTTTGGCCATATTTTCTATACCATACTTACGCCTAATCCTCTGACTGATCTGCTGAAATGGCTTATACTTACCAGTCTTAGGACTATAGCCGACCAGTTCAGTATCAAGAATGAAATCTTTTCCTTTCACATGATTCTTGATTAAAGGTATCAACTCAGGGAACTGCTTTGTAACATTTTCTAAACGCCTGGTAAATAAGGTTATCTTATCCCCTTTCTTATGTATCTGACATCTAAATCCATCCAGTTTAAAATCAGCCAAGACTGGCTTCCCCAAAGCTTTCAATGCATCCTTAATTGTCTCAACTTTTATCGCAAGCATAGCATTAATCGGAGTACCTATCCCAATACCTACAGAAGCTATATACTTAACACCCTGCGTCTTCAACTTCTCAGCAACAACACCCATATCATTACTGAGATTATAAGCATGCTGAACCTCATCTAAGAACTTATTATAAATATCCCTAGCCAACTTTTCACTCTTAGCTATGATAAAATCATAATCATCAATCTTCTTCAAATCATCCAATGAATCAACATTCAAAGATTTAGAAAAATGTTTGCCAATCTCATTCTTGAACTTGGTATCAATCTTCTCACCACAAGATAAACATTTGCTTGAAGCAGGCATAATAGATTTACAGGATCCACATTTGAAAAATATGCCTACCACTCTTGGATAGAACGCCCAAACAACAGCATCCCTCAATGTTCCTTCTGCAATACCTATCCTCAACTCCTCAAGAATTGTCTTTACAACATATTTAGCCTCCAAAGGTGAAGCATTATTTAACAATTTAGAAATAAGACCTACCTTAAGATGCACAGTGCCTTTACCAGTTGTACTAGCTAACTTCTTAATATTCTCAACAACATGAGATATTGTAAGATCATGTGAAGTTAATGTAGCCTGCTTGTTCTTCGCGTTCACCATCAATTCCTCAGCAACTTTACCAAGATCACCTTCCTTCCGCCAAAGTCTCTTAATATCACTTTCAGATTTGCCAGTAACGCTCCTGATAACTTTGATTATAAGCATTGAGCTCATACCAATCTTACGCTCGTCCCATGAAGGAAAGACCTTCCCTTGAAGAAGATAAATAATATCTTTGGTAATATTTTTAGATGACTTTTTGAGGAACTCAGAAATAATGTAAGTCTTCTCTAACCTTTTGGTAGTCTCACTTAAAGCTTCATAAACCTTAACTAGTTCCTTATAGAGCATAACTAATCATTTGTCTTCTATGTTTAAATAATTTCCTTTTATCAATTAGGTTAGTAAACTTTTTATATTAAGAGGCCTAATAAATCTGTATGGAGTTAAAAGAGGCTATCAAAAATAGGCGGAGTATTAGGAACTATCAACCTGATAAGCCTGTAGCCCATGACTTGATCGCAGATATTATAGACACAGCAAGGTATGCACCTTCATCAGGAAACTTGCAGAACTGGAAAGTTATCATTATTTCTGACGCAGAAAAAAAAGATAGGCTGGCTACAGCGTGCCTAAGACAAAAATGGATGGTGAACGCATCTGCAATATTAGTAGTATGCAATAATATCGCTGATGTAAAAAGGCTGTATAAAGAACGTGGAGAATTCTTATACTCAATACAAAATATAGCTGGATTCACACAAAATATTTTACTGACAGCACATAGCCTTGGATTAGCAACATGCTGGGTCGGAGCATTTGATCCGGATGCTGTCAAAAGGGTCTTAAGAATCCCTGAGGGTGTTGAGCCAGAAGCGATAGTCGCATTAGGGTACGGGATAGAAGAGGTTGATGTTCCCCCAAGGAAGACTGTCGACCAGATATGTTTCTTTGAAGTGTGGGGCAGCGGAGAAAAAGGATTTGGAGCATTCCCCTTAGAAAAGCATACAGAGAAAGTTGGACAAGTCCAACAGAAAAGTAAAAGTCTATTTGGAAAAATATTTTCTAAATTCTCTAAAAAAGAATAGTGTTTCACATTGATAAATATTATAGACAGTTCTCTCTAAGTTTTTATGATGATTAAAAAAACCCTGGGGAGTCGCCGAAGCTCCTCCCTGGGGAAAAAGAGGTGATACTATTCTAATGAACACACTTCTATATAAAGGTTTCGTTTTTTAACTACTCTTAAGTGGTATCAAAAATATAAGTGTTTAGAAAACCGAGGATAAAATAATCTTTCCAAAAGTTATATAAACCAAGAACAAGTTAAGAAAAAGTTAATGGCGGTAGTAGTATAATGGTAGAATTGGAGACTGTGGATCTTCAGACGCGGGTTCGATTCCCGCCTATCGCCCTTCAATTTTATCGATGAGGTGTAATCAAATGAACCAACAACAAATAGAATTGGCAATAAGATCATCTAATGAAAAATGTATTTTTGCTGAAGAATTCGCAATCGGATTATCAATAAGGTCTATGCCTGTTGACAAGAAAGGCAAAAAGTTAAAGAAAGAGGGTGTTCTGAAAGTATTCTTCTTTGATGCAGTAACACAAAAAGTAATTGGTGAATTAGCAATAACTTCAATAACTGCAAGGTCCCTAGCACAAGGACTCATGAAAAATGTTCTACAACTAGAAAAGGATCTAAAAGATACTAAGCCGAAGAAAAAAGTAAAGCAAGCTAAACCGAATTATACAGGATAGAAAAAATAAAAATATTTTTCTCTTTTAGTGTAAACACTACCAACCCATCACTGTACTAAAAAAGTTAACTGAATCTAGCCTATAAAACAAGAATATTGTCGCAGATGTAAATAATGCAAAGAGCAAAATCAATACCAACTTAGCATAGAAATTTCTTTTCTGCCACCTAGCCAGACTATAAGTTGCTTTAAGATTTTCCAGTTGCAATTTTTCACTGTAAGAAATCTTATACTTTGTGCCATCCTCTTCTTTCCATACCATAGGCTTTTTTAGTTTTACCATGTTTAGCAAGATTAAGAAATCGATTTATAAAGATTACTATCCTCCAGTAGATAAGTTCTTTTTTCCCAAAAAATCCTTATTCAAAGCTTTCCAAACAACACCAACATTCTTTTTAAGAACATCAAAACTGCTATTGTTCTCAACAACATAATCTGCCTTAGACTCCTTATTAACACCATAAACCTGAGATTTAATCAGCTTCAAAGCCTCTTCCTTTGTGACATTATTTCTATCCACCAACCTCTTAAGCCTCTTATTCTCATCAGCAAAAACGAAAACATTCCTATCAAAAGACTTATCTAATCCTGCTTCATAAATCATAGCACCTTCAAATATGATTATATCCTTCTTATCTTTGATATCTTTCTTTGCCTTCTCTGTAACATAAGGCCACACGATAGATTCCAATTGCTTCATTTTTTCCTTATCTGAGAAAACAATCTTACCAAGTTTTTTTCTATCAATCTCTAACTTAAAGTTAAATATCTTCAATCCAAACTCCTTATACAAAGAGTACTTCAAAGAAAAATCATATCGATACAAATCATGAACAACCTTATCAAGATCAATAACACATGCTCCTAGTTCATGGAAATACTCAGAAACTTTCGTCTTACCAGAACAAATATTTCCTGTCAGACCTACAAGGTACTGCTCTATATTAGAATCAACCTGTTTCGGGTGTGAAATCATCGACCGTGACTTTGAGATCAGCATCTTTCTTTATTAGACCTTTATTCTTTAAATACTCTTTTGTTAATATCCAGAATATTAAACCAAGGCTTTTCCTACCTTTATTATTACAAGGCAAGACCAAATCAACATTGTTAGATGTATTGTTTGTATCACACAATGCTATGATAGGAATACCAACCCTAATTGCATCATTGATAGCATTCTTATCTGGCCAAGGATCTGTAACCAGCATGATTTTTGCTTCTGCAAAGTTTTCTAATGCAAGATTTGTTAATATTCCAGGAGGATATCTCCCTGTGATAACCTTAATCCCTGTAAGCTTTTGGAAAAGCTTTGCTGCTCTCCAACCATTTTCCCTTCGGCAGACAACAAGAATCTCTTTAGGATCATATTGAGCCAAGAACTTAGCAGCAGTATCTAATCTTTTATCAATCTTCTGCACATTCAATACTGCCAAACCATCAGGCCTTACCCTATATATGAAAGGCTCCATGTATTTTGTCCGGAATTTTGTTCCGATATGGAGTCCAACCTTTAGGTAAACATCCAAAGGTACCAAAAACTCTTGTTGTTGAGGTTTCATAATCAACTAATTAGAAAAAAAGTGTTTATAAATTTACCGTTTTCTCTTTCTAAGAAGCTTCTTCAACTCAGGAAGTTTATTCTGCATTGCAAGTTCACCCTGATGCCGAGCATAATCCTGCTTATCAAATTCCAACCAGTTCATATGAAATAGTTTTGGTAATACCAAAATATCAGGCTTGTCTATCTCCAATTTCAGATAGGCAATCTGGTCAGTCATCATAACATGGGCTTTTTTAGCCACTTCTAATATCTTAAGTGAAGATGCAGGAATGTCCTGTTTTTTTACCCATTTGTATATATAATTTGGAGATAAAACCCATCTAAAAGGAAAAGGCAGTCTCAACTTTCCTTTCTTTAAAAGCTGTTCCAGATAATTAAATTCTGTTTCTAAAAAATTAGATTTTAGGCTTTGAAGAAACTTGCTCTTCCTAGGCTTCGAAATCTTATAAACTCTTGATGTGGGGTTTTTTTGGTAGTAAAGGGCTATAGTAAAATCTACCTTATCCTTCAAAAGATCTACTGGAATAGGGTCTAGAATTCCTCCATCAACCAATGTCATATCCTTAGTCTCAACAGGGGTAAAAACACCAGGGATAGCTATACTTGCCCTAACAGCTGAAGCAACATCTCCTTTGTTAAAAATGATAAGTCTCTCTTTTTTAACATCAACAGCAGTCAAGAAAAGAGGTATCTTTAGGTCTTCAAACTTCTTATTACCAATAAGGTCTCTTACGAACTGCTCAATCTTCTTACCACTGACTAAACCTTTCTCAGGAAGGACAAAATCTAACAATTCCTTCCATTCAACACTAGAGACTTCCTTCTTCAAACTATCAGCATCATAACCTGCAGCATAAAGGGCACCTATTACTGCACCTATACTAGTACCAGCTATTGCATCAACAGGAATATTATTATCCTCTAATACCTTAAGAACACCTATAGCAGAAAGACCATAAGCAGCTCCACCACCTATAGCTAAACCTATCTTTCGCCTCTTTTTCATCAATAATAATAAGAATTACAAAATTATAAATGTTCGGGTTTTACTTTTTCTCGAGTTTCTTGTAACCTATCCAGATAAGTATAGCAAGAACTATGCCCAAGATTATAAACCTTAGAGTGTCTGATGCGTCACCCCAATAACGAAGGATACCATATATTATTGTAAGTGCTCCACCACCCATAATACCTGTGCTTACACTCTCAAGCTTAAGAATGATTCCTCCGGCAAGGACAGCTACAAGCCCAATAATAACAGCTATAATAAATACATTCCTATTATGATGTTCTCTTACAGCATCATAATCTTTATTACAATAATAGTTAAAATTGCACCAACCTTCTGAAATGTCGTCTTCAGAATCAACCTTTCTTGGGACAGGCCTTTCATTGCTATAATCAGTCCATTTTCCTTCTGAAGCCTCACATTCTTCCTCAGTTTCTACCTGGTGAACAGGCTCAGAATAATCACAAAAATCCTCATACTTAGGCGCAACATAAAAAGTGCTTATACCATATATAACAAACAGTAAAAGGATTATAGCAATGCTTACAGACAATATAGTTTTCTTAATCTTTGAACCCATAAGGATATATGAAGATGTCTGTTATTTAAATTTAATTATTTTATGAAAAATCTTAAATATGAGCTGGAATTATAAGTATTCTATGAAGGGGATAGTGTTTGACACAGGACCGATCATAAGTATAGTAACAAATAATCTACTATGGGTCCTTGAAGAATTGAAAAAAAAATATGACGGAGAATTCTACATCAGCCAGGCTGTAAAAAAAGAGGTTATAGACAAACCTCTAGATAGCAAGAGATTCAAG
>JAHIPG010000298.1 GCA_018894775.1 Nanobdellota archaeon | reverse complement strand
TAATAATCGCTTATCTAAGCACATCCTTGACGCTTCATGGGGTAAACTCAGGCAAATGATAGCTTACAAGGCTGAAAGAGCCGGTAAACTATACGTGCCTGTCAATCACAAAGGAACAACACAAAGATGCAGCCAATGCGGGAAAAAAGTAGCGAAAGACTTATCAGAAAGAATACATGACTGTCCTTTTTGTGGTTTTGAAGCCTCGAGAGATTATAATTCAGCATTAGAAGTTAAAAATCTTATGCTCAAAGAACTTGAGATAGGGCAGGGACTGTCCGAATCAACGCTTGTGAAGATGGAAGCTCTACCAACTCAGTTGGCAACTACCGTCAATGAAACAAGAAGCCATCTAGATTAAAAATTAGATAGTGGCAGTTCACGAATATTTCTATTCTATAACCCAAATATATTTAAACTAATAAAAAAATCCTGAAATTGGTGATGTCACATGACAGCGGTATGTGTTATAGGCTCCCAATGGGGAGATGAAGGAAAAGGAAAAGTTGTAGATATTCTAGGAGAAAAAGCAGATTATGTTGTAAGATACCAAGGCGGCAACAATGCAGGCCACACAGTCATAATCGAAGGGAAAAAATATACGTTCCATGCTTTACCCTCAGGAACATTGAGAGGGATAAGAAGTTTAATTGCTTCAGAAGTCGTTCTTGATCCAAGACAATTAGTAAAAGAAATAGAGGGGTTAGACAGAGAAGTTGATCTGGGAATAGATCCTAGGACAACAATAATCATGCCCTGGCACAATGATATTGATATAGCAAGAGAAGCGGAAAGAAAGAAACAAACAGGATCAGAAATAGGAACAACAGCAAAAGGAATAGGACCATGCTATGAAGATGATAAGAACAGATCAGGAATAAGATTCTATGAGCTTGCTGGGGACAAAAAAAGACTAGAAGACAGAATAAAACAGGTATATGAAACAAAGAAAAAAGTTCTTAATATGTATAATACTAAGCCTGCACAGAAATTGCAGGAAGTCATAGACCAATATACTAAGTTAGGAGAATCATTAAAAGGGTATGAGGCTGATGTTTCATTAGAAATAAGCGATGCACTAAAAGGCAAGAAGAATATAATATTTGAAGGTGCACAAGGAACACTGCTTGACATAAAATTTGGAAATTATCCTAAAGTAACAAGTTCTCACCCTATGAGCGGATCGATATTCGACAGCGTAGGAATACCACCAATAAAATTAAGGACTGTAGGAATAACAAAAGCATACGTAACAAAAGTAGGATCAGGACCTGTGGTAACCTGTCTGGATGCAGGACAATGGCCTGTAGATGAGACAAAATCTGATGCAGTTGCAAAATATATAAGAAAAATAGGTAAGGAAGTCGGAACAACAACAGGAAGAGCAAGAAGAGTAGGATGGCTTGACTTGGTAGCATTAGAATATACTCACAGGATTAACGGTTTCTCTGAAATAGCATTGACAAAACTAGATTGCTTATCAGGGTTAAGAAATATCAACATAGCAACAGCATATATGCATAAAGGCAAAAAAATAACAGACTATAAAGGATGGGACCTAGATTTCTTAAACGAATGTGAGCCATACTATGAAACATTTGACGGCTTTGGAGATATAACTGATGCAAGAACATACAGGAAACTACCAAAAAATGCAAAGAAATTTATCCAAGCAATTGAGGATAGATTGAACATTCCTGTAAGCATAGTATCAGTTGGACCTGGAAGAGAAGAAACAATCTATAGGAGTTTTAAGAAGTTCAAATAATTTTATTTTATTCCTCTAGATTTTTTGATTTTTGAATAAGCTTCACGAATTTGGGTTAGATTGTCTTCAAAACTTCTGTCACCATTATTTTTATCAGGGTGATATTTACGCTCTAGATATCTCCAAGCGTTTTTGATACCTTCATCACTATCATCTTTTTTTACACCTAAGATATTATAATCATTGTTAATACTCAAACTTTCAATCTTTGCATATTGCTGCTTGAAATACTCATAATGGAACGTGTGTCTTATTGTTTCCTTAAAATAAGGATGAGCCATTATACTCTCAAGACCATCTATTTGTTTGCGAATACCTGTTAGAATATCTTCATCTATGCAATCCTGATAAGCAATATTTTTAAGGGTTGCAAAGACCGTTGTAAGTTTTATTGATTGGAAGGCAAACATAGCATTGAGCAAAGGTCTATGATGATATCTTTCTAAAGCTTCTAAGCCTGTACATTTCTTAAAAATCCTTTTAACTTTAGATCCTAATCCCATTTTTATTCAGTTTTAATTTTTTTTAGACCCTATTTTTGATTATATAAACCTTTTGTTTGTTATTACCAATTAGAAAT
>JAHIPG010000297.1 GCA_018894775.1 Nanobdellota archaeon | reverse complement strand
ATGAGTTTGGCTCAGACTTACAAAGATATTAAGAGACTTAAGCAGATAGCAAACGTTCTTTTTAAAAAAGAGTTAGGCTATTTTGTAAATAAATTAGACCTTAAAAGCCATCTTTCTCTTCATAAGAAGGCTCAGGTGAAGAAATTCATCAAGCCTCAGGAGTCTTTACCTCAAAGAGTAAGGGAATCTATGGAAGAGCTTGGTGGATCGTTTGTTAAGCTTGGTCAGTTGTTAAGCATTAGGCCTGACCTTATTCCAGAGGAATATATTGAAGAGTTCAAAAAGCTGCAGGATTCTGTAAAGCCATTTCCTTTTAACCAAGTTCAGGCCACAATAGAATCCGAGTTCAAGAAGCCTATAACCCAGATATTTTCTCATTTCAACAAAATACCTATTGCATCAGCTTCAGTCGGTCAGGTACATGAAGCAAGATTGAAGACAGGGGAGAGGGTAGCTGTTAAAGTACAGAGGCCAAAGATAAAAGAGCTGTTCATGACAGATATTGATATTATGCATCATCTTGCTCATCTGATTGAGAAGCATGTTGATGGTAGTGAAAAGTTTAATCCTGTAGCTATAGTACAAGAGTTTGAAAAATATACCAAAAGGGAATTGGATTATATTATTGAGTCAAGGAATATAAACCATTACAGAGAAGTTGTGCAGGATGAGAAAATGGTTGTTATACCTAAAGTCTACAAGGATTATACTACTTCTAAAGTTTTGACCATGGAGTTTATTGATGGGGTAAAGATAAGTGATATTAAGAATTTCAAGAAGTTGAAGATTAAGGCAAGTTTTTTATCGCATACGCTTGTAAGGGTTTTTGTCAAAGGGGTTTTGTACCATAAGTTTTTTCATGCTGATCCGCATCCAGGTAATGTTCTGATTACAAAGGATAAGAAGATTGCACTTCTTGATTTTGGTATTGCTGGTGGACTTTCTGAGGAATTTTCTAACAAGTTAGGTTTCCTTTATTTTGCTATAGTTGAGGGTAATATCAAGGATATTATTGATGGTTTGATTGATATCACAGATGCTAAGGATGTTGATAAGAATGCTCTAGAAGAAGATATAAGAGATATATGGTCCTTCTATTATGATATTAGTATGAAAGAGGTTCAGTTCACTAAGTTTTTTGGCGGTACTATTGATATTGGTAGAAAGTATAATCTTAAGTTTCCTGTGCAGTATGTATTGCTATTGAAGGCTATGCTTACTACAGATGGCGTGATAAGGAAGGTTGATCCTGATTTTAATTTTTTAACAGTAGGTAAGCCTTTATTCAAGAAATATATTGAAGAGAAGACTAGCCCTGAATACATGTTGAGTAGAGCGAAGAAGACTTTAGGGGAGTTTAAGGATTTGTTTGTTAATTTCCCTAAAGATGCAAGGAAGATGATGAATAAGTTTGAGGAAAAAAGAGATAATGAGGTTTTTAATAAGGATGATATGAAAGGCTTCACTCAAGAGATTAGTAAGACCAGCAACAGGATGACTTTAGGTATTATTATGGCTGCTCTTATTTTGGCATCTGCCTTGATAATCTTATCAAATATTCCTCCTTTAGTCTGGGGGTTACCTTTATATGCTATTGTTGGTATTATAATAGCAGGAATATTGTTCATGTTTTTTTTAATATCCATGTTTAAGTAAGAAGGAGGTGAACTGATGAACAAAGTAAAACTTTTGAAGAAAGGTGGTTTAGTTGCTATAGGACTTGCTTCGTTGACTTCTAAGAAGGCTAATTCAGTAGTTGAAGGATTAATTAAGAAAGGGAAGCTGACACAAAAACAAGGTGAAGTAGTTGCTAGGAAGATGGTTGCTCGTGCTTTAAAAGAGGAGCAGAGGATCAGGGGCAATGTCTTAAGCGAGGTAGGTAAGTCTGCAAAAAGAGTTATGGCTGTTACACAGAGTGAAGCTAAGAGGCTTATGAATCAGGCTAAGAAATCTAAACCTAAAGTAAAAAAAAGAGCTAAACCTAAAGCAAATAAGAGAAAACGTGTTAAAGCAAAGAAAAGAAGGAAAAGGTAATTTTTATTTTATTATCTCTTTTTGAAGAATCCGGAGAAACCTTTTTTCTTAATTTTTGGTCCGATAAGATTATCATAAAAAGTTTTCGGGCTAGCATATTCTTTATGTGTTTTGAAATCTTTATTTCTTATTACTTCTCTTAAATTTTCTATAAGGTTATTTATATCTATGTAATCTTTTTTTATGATTATTCCTGCTAAGCCTATAGTATTTAGGTTTCCATGTGAGTCTGATCCTGCTGTCCCAACCAGGCCTTTTTCTTCGACAAAGTGTTTTGCTGATACATTACTTGGGTACATCCAGAATTGGTTTAAGGAGTTGAATTCTTCCATTGCGTCTGCTTGGTAGCATGCTGGTTCTAGTGTTTCCTTATCTTCTTTATTTGCAATCCCAAATCGAAGGAAATTATTTTTTATTACACTCATAGGGTGTGCTATTATGGCTATTCCATTATTATGGTGGATGTCTTCAATAGCTTTTTCAAGATCCTGTTCTGGTTTGATAATTTTGTCAGATCCTATTGCTAGAACATCTTTTTTTTCTTTTGTTCCTATTTCTTGTGCTTTTATTACTAATAGTCTGTCATATTTTGTGGTTATTTCAAAATATTTTCCGTAGTCTTTTACTTTATATTTTGTATGCTCTTTGGTTTTTTGCTTAAATTCTTCATAATTTATTTCGTGAGGACCACCTATACCATGCACCATCATAACAAGTATGT
>JAHIPG010000296.1 GCA_018894775.1 Nanobdellota archaeon | reverse complement strand
GGATCACTAAAATCAAGATAAATTCCATCTCTTTCGGAGCTTTCAAAAGTTTTAGAATAATATGTCCCTTTTACATCTAAACCTTTACTTTTAAAGTAATTATACAATTTGTTGCCGATAAATCCGGATGCACCGATAATTAAAAACATAAAATATCACATCTTCTTTTTACAACATCCTATCACAATCAAATAATGTGCCATTGGAAGAAAACCAGTATGAATCATTTCATCATTTTGTGCAAACATAAATACATTGTGAAAGTTTTTTCTCATCAAATTTTCAAGTCTTTCTGCATCGTACATGTTTACATGGGCGTCATCAACTACTTTTGATGAGTATTGTCTGGATGTAATATTTGGGGTTCCTACAACTGTAGTTCCATGTTCGTTCAAGTTTTTACAGATGGTGGCTAAGAGAATATCCTCGTTTTTCTTGGAAATATGTTCAATAACATCAAAGGCAACAACAGCGTCGGATTCTCCATATTTTTTCCCAAGAAAATTATCGAATTTAAATGAAAGCTTTTCATTGGTAAGATTATTATTTGCCCAATTTATAGCTTCATTATCGAAATCAATCCCTAAAACATTATAAGCAGTTTCAGCAAGAATATATGTACCAAGTCCATCACTGCATCCTAACTCTAATACATTTTTATTTTTGCCAATCATTTTTTGTGCAAATTTATATCTTGATAAACTAAAAAGTATTCTCCTCGGACTGTTCTTAAATTGAAAAGATGTATGCGGTCCCAACCCCACACTCGATGATTTCTGTTTACTTCCATATTTTTTCCATATTTCTAATTCGTTTTCTGCTTCCCCCAATCTTATCACCTTTTTGATACACCTAATACCATCAAATAATGAACCATCGGATAAAAACCAGTATGTACAACTTCATCATTCATACAAAATAGAAAAACGTTTTTGAAGTAATTTCTCATTGTCTTTCTGAGTCTTTCTGCACTGAATAAATTTACATGCCCAATTTTGCTTGGTTCAGAACTGTATTGTGATGCAGTAATGTTTGGTGTGCCTATTATACAGTATCCGTCATCCCTTAAATTACTTGTCACTGTCTCAAAGAACTTTTTTTCCTGTTTCTTGGGAATATGCTCAATAACATCTATTGAAACGATTGCATCAAATTTGCAATATTTTTTTCCCATGAAATTGTCATGAATGAAACTAATATTTTTACACTCTAATTTAGATTTAGCCCAGTTAATAGCGCCGCCATCAGAATCCACACCTGTAACGTTATGTCCATTTTCTGCTAATAATAATGTACTCAGTCCTTCATTGCATCCTAAATCTAAAATAGTTATTTTTGGGTACTCACCAATAAGTCTGGCGGCAAATTTGTATCTAGAAAATGTGAAAAGGAGATGTCTGGGTTCGTGCAAAAGATTATAGGTAAAGTAAGGCCCGATCTCTATTCTTTCTGCACTTATGTACTCTTTAACGTTCTTCCACCTATCTTTGGACATACTACAAACCTCTCTTTGTAATGTTATTCAAAGTATATAAACGAATAATCTCCCGTATATCCAAACTCTTTATATAACCATTCCCATTCATCCTTATGAAAGAAACACTCTCCGGTTAAAACCCAGCACATAAGATTAAATTTCTCCCTTTCATTTCGATATGCTTCGGTTACAAGATATTTGTGTTTTTTGCCGACACGCTCAATCTCTTGAATTTGTTTTTTCACATCCCAGATATAGGTGTTATGGATTGTGTTTATCGAAATAACAAGGTCAAAAGAGTGATCCTCATAAGGTAAGTCCTGTGCTAACCCAACCCTTAAATATGGTTTAACTTCTTCTTTTGCGTGTTCTATAGCATATTTTGACATATCTATTCCACTCACTTTTATTCCCGGTACTGCTTGCGTGAACTCGTATAACAAGAATGCTTTGCCACAACCTACGTCAAGAATACTATCCCCGGATTTGAGATTATAATGTTTTGCTATATCCTCTGCTACTGGTCGCCATCTACCATCATATCGAAAACCACCGTATCCGTATTTCCTATCACCATCCCAGTACTCGTAATCATATTTCTTTGCGATTTCGATTATTTCAGGTTTTTCATTAGTCATTCTTTCCAAATAATTTCTTTTTGTTTTTTTATGTATCTTTGATACAAAATCTATATATGCCATATCTATCACTCCCCTATATGTATTTTTTGCTTATAAAGGTTTTTAACTTCCCTGACCATATCTTTTTTCCCTATACCAAAATGGGATTTTAATTCCTGATGACTTCCGTAGTATGAACAAAAACAATCCTTTATACCTAATCTTTTGAATTTAACTTGGTGATTATAATTTTCAAGAATCACTGATGCTACGCTTTCTCCGAACCCGCCTTCTATGTTATGTTCTTCTACTGTGACAATAATCCCGGTATCTCTTGCTGATTTAATTATAATTTCTTTATCTATAGGTTTAATTGTATGGATATTGATAACCCTCGTACTAATATTCTCTTTTTCTAATTCTTCTGATGCTTTTATAGCATCGTAAACTATTCCTCCTGTAGCAATTATCGTTGCATCACTACCCCCTCGCATAACTACGCCTTTTCCAAACTGATATTTGTAACTGCTATCGTAGATTCGTGGCTCACCTCCAGTTCCTATCCTGAAATATACTGGCCCTTTAATTTCTGCCATTGCAAATGTTGCCATTTTTGATTCTATAGGATCACATGGTGAAATTATTTTCATGTTTGGCAATGTTTTCATTATCGCAATATCTTCAATCGCATGATGGGTTGGTCCTAACGTGCTGTAACGAAGTCCTGCACCTACACCTACTATCTTCACGTTTGCATTATGTAAACATACATCATCTCTTATCTGTTCATAAGTCCGCATGGTTATAAACGGTGTGATTGTATAAGTAAACGGTACCTTACCACATGATGCCAGACCTGCAGCTACCGTTATCATATTTGATTCTGCCACTCCACAGTTTATAAACCTGTCTGGAAAATCTTCTCTGTATTTATCGTAAACTATAGCACCGATATCTGCTACCAATGCTATGACATTTTTATTATTCTTTGCCAGCTCATACAATGCATCTAAATACGCATTTCTCATTTGAACACTTCTCTAAATTCACTTTTATCTATTCCTAACTCCTTACACGCAATTTCCCATTCCTCTTTTGTATGCGGTATACGATAATGCCAGATTGGATTATTTTCCATAAATGACACACCTTTTCCTTTAATTGTGTGCGCGATAACAACGCTCGGCTTATTCTTTGAAAACGGTATTTTCTCTAAGACATCTATTATCTCTTTCATATTATGGCCGTTGATTTCTCTTACTTCCCAGCCAAACGATTGCCATTTTTCTACAAATGGATTTAGTGTAAGAATATTATCGACTTTATCAAGAGATTGAAGTTTGTTATGGTCAACTATGGCGATTAAATGGTCTAACTTATGATGTGAAGCAAATAACGCAGCTTCCCAAACCGAACCCTCTTGGCATTCTCCATCACTTAGTAATGCAAACACTCTGTATGACTTTTTATTGATTTTTCCTGCTAATGCTATGCCTGCCCCATAAGATAATCCATGACCTAATGAACCTGTTGACATCTCAACCCCATGAACCAAATGTTTTTCTGGATGACCGCCAAGTATACTATCTTTTTGACAGAATGTATTCAAAATATTTTTATCTATGAACCCCTTTTCTGCAAGTATTGCATATAACAATGCAGATGCATGTCCTTTACTCAAAATAAATCTATCTCTATCATCATTATTATAATTGTTTTTATCAATTCTTAATATCTTAAAATATAATGCAATCAATAGTTCAACACAGGAAAAAGATGGTGCAACATGACCCCCACCTGCATGATAACACATTATCAGCACTTTTTTTCTTATTTCCTTTACGATACTTTCCAAATCCATATTATGCCTCTTTATTAATTTCAAGAATCGCTCGACCAACTATTTTGCCTCTATCAAGAAGTTCAAATGCTTTATTTATCTCATCAAACCTGAACCTGTCCGTAATTAACTCATCAAGTTTCAATTTACCAGATAAATAAAGGTTTACATATTTTGGGATATCTATATGTGGTACAGTCAATCCACCCCAACTACCTGTAATAAGTTTTCCTTTCAAATCAAATGGGTCTATACTAATTTTCTGTTCACTTGGTGGATTACCCCCTATCACAACTAACCCGCCATCCCATTTAACTGAAGCAAACGACTTTTCTATAGTCTCTTTTGAACCAACTGCTTCCACAGCATAGTCAACACCTTTCCCGTTAGTCAACTCTAAAATCTTTGGCACAAAATCTTCTTCCTTAGCATTAATCATATCTGTTGCGCCTAATTCATGAGCAAAATCAAGTTTCTTCTCATTTATGTCAACAACTATTATTGGGCTACAACCCATTACTGACGATAACAAAATAGCGCTTGTCCCTACACCACCAGCTCCTATTATCGCGATACTATCTCCCGGCGTAGGTTTTATCTGATGAATTATAATTCCACCACCAGTTGGTATAGCACAACCTAACAATGCTGATTTATCAAGCGGCATTCTTTTGTCAATCTTTGTAACTCTATTCTCCGAAACCACCGAATATTTACCAAATGTAGTAACACCTCCAGCATTAATTATCTTCCCTTCCTTATTTCTATACTTCGTGCCACCCGCATCTATCCCACCAGAATGTACTTCTGCTCTAACTGAATGCGTACCCGTCCTGACCATATTCACTGTTTCCCTATCCTTAATCCAAGAAAGTACTACATGGTCGCCTTCATTAACTTTGGTAACATTTTCACCTACTTCTTCTACAATAGCACCCGCCTCATGACCAAGTGTGTGCGGTAAATATTTATCCACACCTTTTTTTCCTTTTATCTCATTCAGCTGACTTCGACATATACCTGCATACATTATTTTCACTAATACCTGCCCCTGTTTCAATTTGGGTATCTCAAGTTCTTCTATAACAAGCGGTTTGTTTAATTCATATAATACTACTGTTCTTGTTTTCATTTTCCCCCCTTCAAGGTTTATGGATATATTCCAGAGGTTGATGAGCAATCACTTTCCAATTGCTGTTTACCCATTCAATTATCTGGTCAATCCCTTCATCAATCGGTGTTGTTGGTCTCCATCCCAACCCGTTCTTAGCTTTTCTTGAATCTATAACATACATTGCATCCTGTCCCAATCTTTCACTAACGACTTCTGTAACTTCATTAAACTTTACTCCCATCTTCTTTGATATTGTTTCAACAATATTTCTCACAGAGTATCCTCGTGGGGGTGAGAAATGATATATTTCACCTATCTTTCCTTTTTCAATTGCCCTGTATATTCCATCACAAACATCTCTAATGTATATAAAAGACTTAACTGCTTTTCCACCACCATGTAACGGAATTTTTCGTCCGGATTTTATATAGATAACGCTTCTCGGAATTATCTTAAATAATTGTTGATGGGGTCCATAAACATTTGTGGATCGAATCATAACTAATGGAAATCCAAAATTCTTCGCAAGAACAAATAGGAATAAATCTCCAGCGGCTTTAGATGCTGCATATGGTGTACTTGGATCATAATAGGTGTTGGTTTCTTTGATTCTATCACACGTTCCATAAACCTCTGGCGACGAAATTTGAACATACTTCTCTATATATTTTTTATCTTTCAATTTATAAGTAAGTTTAACAATTCCTAGACAGTTTGTTCTAAACCATTGTTCAGGTTTTTTCCAACTAGGCCCTACTTCACTTTGTGCAGCAAAATTGACTATTACATCAGGTCTCTCTCTATCAAACAACTCTATTATATGATTTAAATCTTTGTTTATGTCCATCTGATAAAACTTGAATCTTTTCGTCTTCCATCTTTTATATGGCAAAAATACTGGATGCTTTTCCAGCGACCGACTTATGCCTATAACTTTTGCATCTGTTTCCTCTAATATAAAATCTACAAAATGACTTCCTGAAAACGAATTGCTCCCTATTACCGCTACCTTTTCCATATTTCACCCCTTCTGGACTTTCATCAATTTCTTCCTGAGATTATTATTCATGTCTAAATTTATAAGGTTTATTCTTCTTAGTGTGTAAAGTTCAGAAGAATTTATCTCATCTATAGATTCTCCGAACTCCTTCATATTCCATCTATCAAAATTTGCACTTATAGTTTTCCCTGTTAACTCATTAGATTCATCCGAAATGAGAAATTTTACGCATTCAACCACTCTATCAATTGGCGTTCCACTTCTTTCTTTCAGTTTCTTTTTTGTGAGTTCATATTGTTTGCCTGCTTTCTTTCTACCGGCCTTTAATGTATCATCATGTAATTCTGTTGCTACGAAACCCGGAGCAATACAATTTACCCGCACTCCCAAATCAGCAAGTTCAACCGCTATATTCTCAGAGAATCGTACTGCTGCCGTTTTCGATACAGCGTATGCGCTGTAATTCGGAAATGGGCTAAAAGCACCACCACCTGAGAAATTTATTATTTTTTTCATATCCGATTTTAAAAGTAATGGGAGAAAATGCTTTGTTATTAGATATATACCATAGGTATTAATCTCAAATGTTTTTTTCCATTTTCTCGAGCTGGTAGTATCAAATCTACCAATATCTCCAAACACACCCGCGCAGTTTATCACTACATCAACATATCCAAACCTATTTTTTACAAAATTTACAAATGATTTTACATCTTTCTCTTTAGAGACATCACAAACAAAATATATAATGTCTTTGTCAATTTCGGCTACTTCTCTCAACCTGTTTTCTCTCCGACCACATATTGCTACTGAATGTCCATCTTTGCCCAATAATTTTGCTATTTCAGCACCTATTCCAGAGCCACCGCCCGTTATGACCATTTTAAGTTTCTTTTTCACACTTTCACTCCAACTTAACCTTTTGCATCATCTTGATATTGTGATACAACGGGTTGTTTAATCCATCCGTTATCAACCCTTTATTATATGCCTCAATAAGACTCTGAACAGCATCCTCAATAGTATACTTCGGCTCAAAGCCTAAAACATTTTTTATCTTATC
>JAHIPG010000295.1 GCA_018894775.1 Nanobdellota archaeon | reverse complement strand
TAATTCGTTTATGATTAAATCTTTGATTTTATTCAGGGGTATTTCCGAACGTTTTACCCTCATGGTAATTAATCTTATCAGCTCATTTTTTTTCACTTTTTTTTGTTCCCAAGATTTAAAGGGTAAAGGTTTTCCTAATTTCTCCACTAGGGCTGATAACTTATCTTTAGTTAATTTACCCAAATCCATCTCTAATTTTAGTATCTCTGATTCGGAAACATTATTTTGGTTTTTTTCATTCATCATTACCAACAGCCATGTATAATCTTTATATATATTTAAGTAAATATAGTTTATTATGCCCTCTCTTAAAGATGTACTTAAAATTGCGACCGAAATTGATCCACCTTTTTCATATCCTGAAGCTACCGAGAAAACAAGCAGTATTTTAGTTGGCCATCATGCAGTTAAATTTAAAAAAGAATTCGGAGTGATATATTTATCCTGCATGCAGAATTCTGCTATGACATCAATTATTGGGCCACCTGGATCAGGAAAAACACAGTTCATAAATAATTTATGGTATTCAGCCAATCGCGAGGAACATAACGGGTTTGTTATAATTCTCAAACCATCTGGTATCCCTTTAACATTAGAAGGAGTACTACAGCATATTTTTACAAATAGCTATTTTAGAGAAAGTCTTAATAAAGAAAATATAGAACTAAAAGAACCATCAAATTTCAACAGGGAACATATAGTTACTGAGATTAATAGAGTGATATTACAACTAAGGAGAAAACACGGAAATAAAATAGGAATTTGCCTTTGTGTTGACAACGTTGATGAACATATACGGATGATTGGTAAAAGTACAGATTCAACACTAACAACTGAGGCGATCCAAAAATTTGTAGGAACGTTTAGATTTTTACTCAGTGACATATCAACAGGATTATGTGTTCTATTCACTTTCACTGAAGACACTTATCGAAAAATTAATGACGCAGTACTTGGAGATCCAACACTTCAAAGACGGTTTGTTATTCCACATGACCCCTTAACGTATAAAGAGTTAACACTGGGAAAGTTTACTGAACAAGAATCTTACGAACTTGTTCATGCACATCTACAACATTGGGCTGATAGGAATAAAATAAGTCTACCAAGGAATGAAAAATGTGAAGTCAATGAATATCATTTGTATCCCTTCACAAAGGAAGCAATACAGTACTTTTTTGAGGCGGGTTCATATCCTGGGGCTATAAGCTATGGATGTAAGATGGCACTAAACAAGAAAGCTATGGAAGTTGGTGAGAATCCTCTTGAGACACAACTACTAATTACTAGAGAAGATGCAGCCACAATAATTCAAACTTATCATAAAATATTCCCCAGTTTTGGGAACATAAAACAGAAATTACATCTTGAATCAAGGGGCCCCCAAATCCAAAAGAGTATCGAGGATAAAATACAAGAAGTAAAGTCAAAATATGATGGGTACAGGGATAAAATTCATGAGGCTTTCGAAGTTTATCTTTCTTCACTGGATAAAGAAATCAAGATTAAGGCAAAAAAACAGTTAATCAAACCTCAATTTACGGAAAAAGAGTACCATATAGATTTAATAGTGAGTTATCGTGATAAAAAAATAGGTATACAGCTAGTCGATGGTCCGATTGCCACTAAAAAAGATGCTGCACCTTTAGCGGGAGCGTTAAGAGATAGAATAATAACGCACGGATTACTTGTCCACATATTTAATCGAGAAGAAGAGGAAGAAGAGATGGGGTTTGAAGATGTAAAAAGAGGGATAACTATTGATGATATGTTTGATAATACCGAGTTTAACTATACTCCTGTGCGTTTCCAGCGAAATATATCCAAAGAGCAAGCATGGGGTATCGTTGCCATTGGAGAATTCTCTGATGAACAAGTTCGAACTGATTGTTCACAATATGTTGATGAGGAGCCAGGGATTCTAAAAACTCTTCAGGATATAATCTCAGCGGTACCTATGGAAGTACCACCTCCAAAGCGTCCGACAGTTGAAGATGTCGCATGGTAATGGTGACAGGTTAAACGTTTTGTTCACCCTTGCGAACAATGCATTTTGTCGAACCTCTGCACCGAGAGCCGTGCAAAAAATGTTTTTTAACCTTCGCCCCGAGGCGAATTTTTGCGTGAGCAGTAGAAAAAAATATCCAATGGGCTGAACAGCAACAACTTTATAGTGGATTTATGGCGGTTTTATACTGGAGTGGGTACAAGGTGATAACGAAGTGATAACGAGGTGATGAAAGAGCAGTTAGGGAGTCTTCACCTATCAAAAACAGCTTTTTTTCCCTTCTTCCTTTATAAACCTGCTTTAGAACTCAGAAACAAAGAGGGTACCTTTTTCACAGGGGGCGCTGCTACTTTTCATTATTTCTCAGCAAGTATTTTACAATCCATTCTTGCATCATTCCTTCAGCCCGAGTATCTTCTCAGTTATAGGGCCAAAAACCATGTCTTTTATAACAATCATTGCGCCAATGGAATGAGGACGTATAACAGGCTCGCTTATCAGCAAATCATTTTCTTTCAGATACTTCATTGTGTTTGCAGAGTCGCG
>JAHIPG010000294.1 GCA_018894775.1 Nanobdellota archaeon | reverse complement strand
GTGACATCTGATAAGAACATCACCAATCTTAGATAACTTCAAAGTCTGGCATCTTTTTCCTGTCATTACCAGCTTGAATCCTGACTGGTTGTAAGTAAAAGTTTTGAACCTGCTTTTGCTTTTGAACCTAAGCCTACCTACTTTCCTTTTACTCTTCGATTTTGCTAACGAACTAAGATTCGAGAACAATCTATAACACTCATACTGCATAGTTTTTGAGTATAGCT
Source organism: Nanobdellota archaeon (assembly GCA_018894775.1). Taxonomy (GTDB): domain Archaea; phylum Nanobdellota; class Nanobdellia; order SCGC-AAA011-G17; family VGLX01; genus JAHIPG01. The sequence continues at coordinate 2,603 of JAHIPG010000294.1, read as the reverse complement.
TTTTGAACTTCGGCTCGCAAATCTTGATATCAGGAATGACTCCTTGAATCTGTGATTTGTCAATCACTTTCTGGCAGTTCAATTGGTTAAGTAAGATATTATAAGTTTGTCTGCACAAATTTAAAGTCTTAAACATCTTTTTTTCTACTTCCCTGCTCGGATATAATCTGAACTTATGAGCAATCACCACCTTTTCCATGAACAATAAAAAAATTGGTTTGCCTTTATAAAACCCTACCCGCACACTTGTCGCGTGTCGTGTACTCAAAGGATTTCCGACGACAAAAAAAGATTTCCGAAACCTAATTCATCTGACACCAAATCACAAGAATTTAGAATCAGACTTCTTGGCAAAAGAGTTAAAATATAATATTCCTCTTCCGAAGTCTAAATTTTCCACTAGATATTTTATTTTTGGGCTAATAAGTTCGTAGTTTATTCCTAGTTTTTTTGCTTCTTTGATTAGCTGTTCTGTCTTATCTTCTAGATTTTTCTTCGGCCTAAAACTTTTTGGTAATTTCATGAAACCCCTTAATTCTCTATGTTAAGCAATTTTATAAACCTTTTTGAAAATGTTTAAATATCTCTAGTTTCCATTTAATATCATGAAAATAAGTCTTATAGGTCCGCCAGGTGCTGGTAAGGGAACTTATGCAGCAGAGCTTTCTAAGAGGCATAAGGTACCTATTATTGCTATAGGTAGAGAGTTAAGGCGGATGGTTAATACAAAGCTTGGTAAAATGTTAAAGGAGAAATACTGGGGTAAAGGTAAACTAGTTCCAAGTAAGTATGCTATGAATATTCTTAAGAGAAAAATAACAAAAAAAGGTTATATCCTTGATGGTTTCCCCAGAGAGATTACTGAAGCTAAGATGTTTGAAAAGATTGACAAGCTGGATGCTGTTATTTTTATTGATGTTTCTCAAAAAATAATTCTTCAAAGGCTGCATGGAAGATTACAATGTAAGAAATGTGGTCGGATATACCATATTAAGAATAGCCCTCCGAAAAAGGATAAGATCTGCGATAAGTGTAAGGTAAATCTTTATGAGAGGACAGATGATAAGGAAGAAAATATTATCAAAGAAAGGTTTAGGGTTTATCGTGAAGAAACAGAACCGGTTATAAAATATTATAAGAAAAAAGGCTTATTGAAAAAAGTTAGAGGGGAAGGTAAAATTTCTGAGATTATTAAGAATATGGAAAAAATTATCCTCCGGAAATGACTGCAAGTACTTTTACTTCGTCTTTATCATTTAGTTTTTTATCTTCTGTTACAAGTTCATCATTGACTACTGTGAGTACTGTTATAGGATTTATCTTTAGCTTTTCAAGTAAATCATTTACTGTCTTTGCTTTTATTTCTCTTGTTTTGTTCTCTTTTTCTATGAAGACTTTCATTTTAAAATAAAAAAGAAAAAATTAAAGTGTGTTGCTTGTTAGTATCTCGACCTTTGAACTGCTTCTTACTTTTGAGTTCATAGCTACGATGTATTGTATGTTTGTCATCTCTGCGATGTTAACTATATCAGTAGTTACTGTTCCGTCGAATACTACTGCAAACACTGACTTTAGGCTTTTCAGTGTGCTTGCAAGCTCTATTGTTGGGACTTTTCCCAGTATGTTCATTTTCTGGTCTAGGATGTACGCTCCTCTTGTTCCTATCAGATCTTCAAGCATTTGTTTGAAAGCTTTTGATTGTGTTGTTGACAGGGTTGATGCTTTTGTTTCTACAGCTGGTTGTGCTGCTGACTGTCTTCTTGCAGGTGCCCTTTCTTGTCTTGGACTTGCTCTTGAGGTTGTTCTTTGTGATCTGTAGTCTCCATTTTTTGGACTCTCCATCTTTGCCTGTTCTACAGCTACCTTGCTTCTCAGTGCTTTATGTATTTCTTTCTTTGTTATCTCTTCTACTTCCTTGCCGTCTGGTGCTTTACATACATAATCCACATCTGCCATAGCTGATAGTTCTTTTATTATCAGATCTCCGCCTCTGTCTCCATCAACGAATAGGGTTATCTCTTTCCTTGAGCAAAGTTCTACGATTGTGTCTGGAACGTTTGTTCCGTTCATAGCGATAGCGTTCTTGATCCCATGCTTAAGAAGATTTAGCACATCTGCTCTTCCTTCTACAACCAGGATATCTTCTGATTCTTCTATTGCTGGGCCTGCTGGCAGCCTGTCTTTACCATACTCTGAGATTTCCATCATCCTTACGGATTGTGAGACTTCTTCTGTTATTTCAGATGAATCTGGTAGTACGCTGTTTGTAAGCTCTCTTAGAAGTTCTTTTGCTCTTTCTATGACAAAGTTTCTTTTTGAGATTCTTACATCTTCTATTCTTTGCACTTTTACAGTAGAAGTGCATGGTCCGATTCTTTGGATTGTTTCTAGAGCTGCTGCAATTATTGCTGTTTCTGCTTTGTCTAAGCTGCTTGGTATTATGATTTCTCCATTGGCTGGCGTAACGCCTGCAAAACCTACTTTTGCAACACGGCCAATGCCGGGTGTGCAGCCTTGTTTGGTTGATGAGCTTGGAAATGAGTTGAATACAAATCCATCCGAAGGAAGATTGTGCATTAAATATCCTTGGCCATCTATGGCGC
>JAHIPG010000293.1 GCA_018894775.1 Nanobdellota archaeon | reverse complement strand
TAAAAGAAAGATGTTGTATTTTGCAATTGGTTTTGCTTTGATTGTGACTTTAGGTTTTGTTTTTGCAGCAAAGCCTAATCCGGGACACAGCTGGTTGGAAATAGGAGACTTTCCGGGAAAAATCTGGCATTCTGAGAATGACGGTTCAGGCTCTGGCCTGGATGCTGACACTATTGACGGAAAGCATGCGTCAGAGTTAGGAGGGGATTGTGAAATCGTATCCGCTTCATGCAACAATTATTGCATATCTATAGGCAAAATGGTTTCTGGTGGTAGTAGAAGTGGTACAGCAGTCAAATGCAAAGGAAGGGTAGTCGGCGGATATTCTGGATGCAGTTGCTGGGACGGAGGGCCATAAAAATATTTGATAAAGGAATTATCCTGTTGTTCAGCTCTTTTACCTTTGATGTCAATATGTATTTCCCTATAGGATGAAAAACAGTAGTCAGTTTCTTTAAAAAACTGTTTAGATAATAAAGGATTGTTTTGGAATAGGGGTTTATAAAATATGTAAAGCTCTCAGAAAACTTTATATATAATGTTTAGGTTTATTAGATTAGCAAAGAGGTGGTTTGTATATGGGTAACATTGCATGGTTTAAAGAACTCTCTAAGGATGATATCCCTTTAGTAGGTGGTAAGGGCGCAAATTTAGGAGAAATGTTTAATTCTGGAATACCTGTTCCTCCAGGTTTTATTGTTACAGCTGAGGCTTTCAAGAATTTTTTGGACAAGACAGGGATAGCTGACGAGATTTATAGTGTTCTTGATGGTTTGGATGTTGAGAACAATGAGAATTTGCAGGCTGCATCCAAGAAGATAGGTGGGATAATAATCAATGCAGGTATGCCTAATGATATAGCTCAGGATATAAGGGAGAATTATGATAATCTTAATGTTGATGAGGATGTTTTTAGAACTGCTGGTAAGGAAGCTTTGGATATAATCAAGTCAGGAAGGGAACCACCTTTTGTTGCTGTAAGAAGTTCTGCAACGGCTGAGGATCTTCCTGAAGCTAGTTTTGCCGGACAGCAGGAAACGTTTCTTAATATCAAAGGTGCTAAGAGGCTTATCAGGGCAGTCCAGGATTGTTGGGCATCTTTGTTTACAGCAAGGGCTATCTATTATCGTGTTCAGAATAACTTCCCTCATGATAAGGTTTTGATTGCGGTTGTTGTGCAGAAGATGGTCAATAGTAATAAGAGTGGTGTTATCTTTTCTGTAAATCCTGTTAATAATGAGGATAATGAGATTGTCATCGAGGCTGGTTGGGGTTTAGGAGAAGCCGTAGTTTCTGGAAGCATAAATCCTGATAGTTATATAATTGCGAAAGATAATCTAGAGATAAAAAATATCAAGGTTAATGAACAGACATGGATGTATACTCTGGATCCGAGGGAAGGACATACTATCAAGAAGGATGTTCCTCAGCCAAATATTCATGCTCAGATTCTTAATGCTGGTGAGATTAGGAAGTTGGCTGAACTTACTGTTAAGATAGAGGATCATTATGGTAAGCCTCAGGATATTGAGTATGCTATTGAAGGCAGTAATATTTACATTGTTCAGTCTCGACCGATTACAACTTTGAAGAAGAAGGTTAAGGAGAAAGAGGAAGAAAGTTCTAGCAGCTCAGGTGAAGTTTCTTCTAGCTCTGGTGCTGAGGTTATTCTTGAGGGTACCAGTGCTAGTCCAGGTGCAGCTAGTGGAACAGTAAAGATGGTCCATGGTTCTGAGGACTTGGGTAAAGTTTTGAAAGGTGATATTCTTGTTACCAGGATGACTAATCCTGATATGGTTCCTACCATGCAGAGGGCCGCAGCTATAGTAACTGATGCTGGGGGAGCGACCTGTCACGCAGCAATTGTATCAAGAGAGATGGGTATTCCTTGTATTGTTGGTACAGAGAAGGCCACCAAATTATTGCATGAAGGTGATATAATCACTGTTGACGCAACTAATGGTAAGGTCTACAAGGGTGAGATTTCTATTGAGTATCATAAGGAAGAATATGAGACTGAATCTGCTAGCATCGAGACAGTTACTGATGTGAAGGTTATTATGGATTTTCCTGACTTTGCTGAGAAGGCTGCTAAGACTGGTGCTGATGGTGTGGGGTTATTGAGGAATGAGTTCATGATTTTGAAGCATAAGGTTCATCCTTATCATATGATTACTTCTGGCAGGAGAGAAGAGTTTCTTAATGACCTTACTGATGATATCACGAAGATTGCTAAAGCCTTCAAGGGTAAGCCGGTATGGTATCGTACATTGGATGCTCCTACTGATGAGTTTCGTGAATTAGAAGGGGGGGAAGATGATCCTATTGAGGATAATCCTATGATGGGTTGGAGGAGTATTAGGAGAAGTCTTGATCAGCCTGAACTTTTATTGGTTGAGTTTGAGGCTATTAAGCGTGTTCATGATGCTGGGTTTACTAACGTCGGTATTATGATTCCTTTGGTTACCCATATTGAGCAGATAGTGAAGGCTAAGGAGTATTTGCGGCAGGCTGGTTTTGAGCCTATGGAGACTATCGAGTTTGGTGTGATGATTGAGACCCCTGCTTCTGTATGGATTATTGAGGAGATTTGTCAGGAGGGTGTTGATTTTATCAGTTTTGGGACGAATGATCTTACCCAGTTTACAATGGCTTGTGACCGTAATTCTGCTAAGGTTATCAAGTGGTATGATGAGAAGCATCCTGCTATTAAGAGGCAGATCAAGCATGTGATTGAGGTGTGCAGGAAGTATAATGTTGAGACTTCTATTTGTGGTCAGGCCGGAAGTGATCCTGAGATGGCTGAGTTCTTGGTGAAGACTGGTATTGATAGTATTACTGCTAACGCTGATGCTGTCAGGAAGATCAGACATACTGTGGCTAAGATCGAGAAAAAGCTGTTGCTTAATGTTGCCAGGAAAGACCTTAAAGAGACAGAAGGTTATGAAGAGGAAGAAGAGAATTAGATAATATTTTCTAAGTTTTTTGATGAATTAATACATTATAGGGGGTTGTATTATATTTAAAAATGTTTTGGGTTAGAACTGGATATTATTTATACGGATTATTCATAACAACACCTAGGATTATCTTCCAGTGATGTGGATTTTCAGGTAGTTTGATGCCATAAGTCATTTTCAATAAGGTTTATTCTTTACTTTAAAAACATTCCCAAACAGAATAAAACACAAAAAGAAACATCTTTAAATACACAACCCTTAATTCAGATTTGATGAAAATAGGTAATGTAAAAATTGTTGGAAAGGTAATACTTGCGTCTATGTTAGAGATAACAAACCTTCCTTATAGGATTTTATGCAAAAAATACGGAGCTGCTTTAGGTGTGACTGAGATGGTAAATGCTAACGCAGTATGCAGGAACAATAAGGCGGCATTAAAACTTGCGGCAACATGTGAGGAAGAAAGACCAGTTGCAATCCAACTATTTGGTGCAAAGGTTGAAATGATGAAGAATGCAGCTTCATTGCTTCACAACAAGGCAGATATTATTGATCTAAATTTTGGTTGTCCAGCCCGTGATGTTCTAAGACAAGGTGCCGGTGCTGCTTTACTTAAGAGACCTGCAAGAATAAAAGAGATAGTACAAAGCATAACAAATCAGGGAATAACTGTGACTGCAAAGGTCAGAAAAGCAGAAAGGATGGAAGAAGTACTAAAAGCAATAGAGGAAGGAGGAGCATCAGCAGTAACTGTCCATGGAAGGACTGTGCCTCAGAGCCATTCAGGAAAAGCTGATTGGACTGTAATAAAAAAAGCAAAAGAGATGCTTTCTATACCTGTAATTGGTAACGGTGGCGTAAGGGATGAAGAAACTGCAAAAAGAATGATCCAAGAGACAGGTTGTGACTTAGTTATGATTGGAAGGGAAGCAATAGGTAATCCTTACATATTCTCAAGAATCAATCATTTCCTCAAAACAAATGAAAAGCTGCCACCATTAACAAAGGAAAAATATCTCTCATTATTTCTTGAATATATTGATCTTGCAAAGAAGTACGACTGTGAAAGCTTTGAAGACTTCAAAAGAAAGGCTTATGCTTTCATGCCGGGCATAAAATGTTCTACAACTCTCTGGGAAAGTATTGCTAGAGAAAAAAATCTTGAAGAGATAAAAAATCTTCTAAAGTCTGCAAGTGTACAATAAACCTTCTTAGAACATCTTATCCAAGAAACTATAATCTGTCTGATCTATTTTAAGGATTCCTCTGACTAAATCCCAGTAAACATCTATCGCATTTTTGCCTTTCTGCAACCATTTCTTTACGTTATCAAAAGCAACATCATGCAGTCCGTTCTTCGCAGGATTGATATCCAGTGTAAAAGAATCTTTCAGTCCTGCTATATCATTTTCTAGTATTGCTTTTATCCATGCTATCTCGAAAGCAAATGCTTTGGCTTCTTCATCATGTTGGTTTTTCAGACTTTTTGTGAATACATGGCCTAACTCATGACCTATCGTAAGCATCAATTGATCCATATTATTCTCTTTTATGAAAACTTCAGGTATGCTTTTGTTGATAGCGAAACCCATTATTCCTTCTGACCATTGGTTTCCACCCTTCATATGCAGTCTTTTCAGTTCTTCTTTCGGAACAACATTTATGATTATGTGTTCTGGCAGTTTCTGTGCTGTTGTCTTCTCAAAGGCTTCCTGTATGTGTTCTTTTATCTCTTCAGCTTTGCCGACGAATCTTGTGATTGGCCTGTCAGCTTTCAAAAAATCATTGGATGACCCATGTGTGTAGGTCTTTACCGGATCCTGTTGGTAGTTCTTGTTGTTAAGCAGAAAGTCGTATTCTGGTTCAGATTCAGACTTATATTCCATCTGGGCGTTGTTCTG
>JAHIPG010000292.1 GCA_018894775.1 Nanobdellota archaeon | reverse complement strand
GAACTAGTATATAAACCTTTCGTTTTGTAACTACCTATAAGTAGTAACAACAATAACGAACCATTTATATATAATCTAAAAAACCTCAAATTTATGATAAATAAATGCTATGAGGTCTTTGGAATTGGTAATATTCTCGTAGATTACATAGCAGAAGTAGATGATTCTAAACTTAAGGAATTAGGCTTAGAAAAGGGTATAATGCACCTAAAAGAAAGGGATTATATTCATGATTTGGAATCAAAACTGAAAAATATCAAAAAATATCCTGGAGGTTCTGTTCCTAATGTTGTTCATGGTATAGCAAATCTAAACCTTAGTTCATCACTTGCAGGCTCTATCGCAGCAGATAAAGATGGAGAGTTTTTCATACAAAATATGGTTGAAGTAGGGATAAAGAACTTTCTTGTCTATAAAGAAGGGAATACAGGTGTATCAGTAAGCTTAGTAACTCCAGATGGTGAAAGGACTTTTGTGACAAACTACAGCGTAACCAGTGATTACACGCCTAGAGATTTGGAGGAAGAATCAGTATCCTCAGCAAGATATGTCCATTTCAGCGGTTACGAATTCGAAAGTATGAATAAAGCTGTAAATAAAGCAGTAAAATTAGCAAAAAGTTACAATACTCAAGTATCATTTGACCTGGGCGATCCGAACGTTGTTCTAAGGAATAAGAGAAAGCTCAAATATTTCTTGAGAAATGTTGATATAGTCTTTGCAAATGAAGATGAGGCAAAGAACTTCTCGGGATTGAAAGATCCTGTAAAGGCTCTTGATTTCCTTGCAACATACTGTAAAATCCCTGTTGTCAAGATAGGTAAAGAAGGAGCATTGGTAAAAGTAGCTGATAAAAAATACAAGGTTAAAGGATTTAATGCAGAATTAGTTAACACAATAGGTGCTGGGGATGGTTTTGCATCTGGATTTTTGTATGGGTTATGCATGGACTACAAGATCATAGATTGCTGTAAATTAGGGAATCTTTACGCATCTTTAGTTGTTGAAGAAGAAGGTGCAAGGATAAGCTATTCTATGGGTAATATAGACCAAGTAGTTAAGACTATAATTGCAAAGGAACATCTTGTTGAAGAACTATGATTATATGATAGGATCTATATGGATAAATGCTTTGTGAATTGAGTCTAATCCTTCAATTTTTTTCTCAACTTCCTTCCCAATGTTGTGAGCCCTTACTAAAGTTAATTTTTTGTTCAGTTCTATATGTATTTCTACGTGGACATAATTGCCCACATAATGTGCCTTTACATCATTAAGTCCTTTGACACCTTTTACGTTTAAGGCTACCTTTTTAATCTGATTTATAACTTTTTTTTCAGGGCTTTTTCCTATCAGGTAATCTATGTTTGATCTTCCAACTTCATAACCTGCGAATACGATCCATCCGCCAATAAGGAGTCCTGCGAGAGAATCTAAGAAAGTGTACCCTATATGATAACCAACTAGTCCTAGCAAAGCAGCTCCCGAAATGAAAATATCATTTCTGCAGTCTACAGAGCTTGCGTATATCGCAGGACTGTTTATTTTATTGCTCACTTTTTTTAGGTAGAAAAACATGAAAGTTTTCAGAATCATTGTGAATATTAATACTGCAACAGCAATATAGCTGAATATGACAACCTCTCCAGACCATAGTCTTATAGCAGATTCTTTCAGTACCTCAAAACCTACAATCGCAATGAATATTGCAACAATCAAACCTGCTATAGGTTCAATCCTGTGATGACCGAAGGGATGATCCCTGTCAGCTTTCTTGGAACCTTTTTTTACGCAGAAAAAAACCACAAATGATGCGATGATATCTGTGAAAGAGTTTACAGCATCTGAGATTATAGCTATACTGTTGGACATTATTCCTACTATTATCTTTAAAACAAAGAGCAGAGTGTTTCCTAGAATCAGTAACAGGCTTGCATTTTTAGCCTCTTTTTTCATGAGAAATAGAAATAATCAAAACTATTTAAGTCCTTTGATTTATTATCCTCTCCTTTGAGATTCTCTTCTAGTTCTTCTAATTCTTTTTTCTCCTGCTTCTTTTTTAAGAAATGTTTCCCTATTCTATATGGGGCTTCCATGAAGGGGATTGTTCCAATAGGTTTCTTTTTTACTAAAACATATCCTCCTCTTGCAAAAGAGTCAGTTAGGCTGAAAGCAATCCATATACCTACACCTATAGATGCAGGCGGAAAGAAAGTCGTTAAGGTCATAGCTCCTAATTTTACAACGTTTGAACCTATGTCTGCAGCTATAGAATATTTTGTGAATTTGAGCTTATCATATCCTAAGCCTTTAGCATATTTTTCTTGTTTTTCCCCAGGTAGAAATCCTACTGCACTATAGAATAAGAAATCTTTCATGTAATCAAATCCTTTAGCTGCTTTTGAATCAGGGAAGTATTTCTTTAAACCTATGTTGTTGTCTACGAATTTTAACCCTCTAAGAACATAAGAACTTTCTACCTCTTTGATTATATCTTCTAATTCTTTGTTTTTTTCAGATTCTTCTACTATATCTTCTATTTTTGCCATTCTTTTAAAAAATTAAATAAAAAAAGTGAAGTTATGAGGCTTTTTATCTCTTTCTCTTTTTAGAAGATTTTTTCTTTGTTACTTTTCTTTTTACTGCTTTCTTTTTAGTTACTCTTTTTTTAGTTGACTTTCTCTTCACTGCTTTTTTCTTTACAGCTTTTCTTTTTACTGCTTTTTTCTTTGTTACTCTTTTTCTGCTCACTTTTTTGACATTGCTCCTGCTGCTTTTTTTCTTTCTAAAAAGTTTTTTTATTTGATGGATTACCATAGTACAACCTCCTTTTTTGTATTATTTAACGACCATAATTACTATTAAAACCTTTGGATTTTATTTTTTGCAATCATAATTTCCAAAAAGTATTTAATCTCATTATTCAACTTGAAATTCATGGCAAAAGGGGTTTATTGTTTGTTGATGAATCTTGAAGAAGGTAACATTATCAAGATTAGAGAAAAAACTATGTTATTTCCTAAAGGCTATTATTGCTATGTCGGTTCTGCTCTTAACAATTTACAGAAAAGAATTGAAAGGCATAAAAGCAAGGATAAGAAGAATCATTGGCATATTGATTATTTTTTGGAAAAAGCAAAGATAATTGATGTCAGAACAATAGAAACAGAAGAAAAGATTGAGTGCTGGCTGAGCGATAGAATAAAAAACCTAAAAAGTAAGGTTGTTATGGATAAGTTTGGAAGCACTGATTGTAAATGCCTAACTCATCTTCATTATTTTGAGAAAGATCCTTCAAAAGAATTGGACAGAATCTTCAAATGAAAAATATAAAAGAACTAAATCAACATTACTCAAAAAGGAAATCGGATATAAAGAACAGGCTAAAAGAATTCAAGAAGATTAAAAGCAAATCTAAAGAGATTCTTTTTATAGAATTATGTTTCTGTTTATGCACCCCTTTGAGTAAGGCTAAAAGAGTGATAGAGGTTATTAATCCAGAGAATAAGATTCTTTTAACAAAAGGCAGCCAGAAAGATATAGCAGGTTCTTTGAAAGGTTATGCAAGATTTCATAACAATAAGGCAGAATATATAGTTGAAGCAAGAGATAAGATGCATCTCTTAGAAAATCTCCCTTCCAATAACCTCAAAGCCAGAGATTTCTTGGTTGAAAATTTTAAGGGTCTTGGTTTGAAAGAGGCAGCGCACTTTTTGAGAAATACCGGATATAATAATCTCGCAATCCTTGATGGACATATCATCAATTGCTTACATGGCTTAGGCGCCTTAAAGTCAAACTCTCGGCCAACTTCAAAGAAACAATATGAAGAGATGGCTAGGAGATTCAAAAATTTCAGTAAAAAAGTTAACATTCCTTTAGACGAATTAGACTTATTGTTCTGGAGTTCAAAGACAGGTTGTGTTTTAAAATGAAAAAATTAGCAATAATATTCAAGCTATTGAAAAAGCAGTATCCTGGCAAGAAATTCTTTGCAGATGCACATACGTCACCATATAAGGTTTTGATATCTACTATCCTCAGCCAAAGGACAAAGGATATTAATACCCTTAAAGCCGCTAAACAATTGTTTGATCTGGCTGATACACCTAAAGAGATACTTAAGTTAAAGCCATCAAAGATAGAAAAAGCTATCAAACCAGCTGGATTTTACAGAAATAAAACAAAGACTATCCTTAAAGTTACTAAACAAATCTTAGAATCTTATAAAGGTAAAGTTCCCAAAGAATTGGATGACCTCCTTAAACTTCAAGGTGTAGGCAGAAAGACTGCCAACTGTGTATTGGTTTTTGGGTTTAGATTGCCTGGAATTCCAATAGATGTTCACCTGCATAAAATCACTAATAGACTAGGCTGGGTGGATACAAAAACACCTGATGAAACTGAGATGGAGCTAAGAAAAATTTTACCTAAAAAATATTGGTTGGATATCAATGAGTTGTTTGTAAGACATGGGCAGACAATTTGTTTTTCCAGGAATCCTAGATGTCAGATCTGTCCGATTAACAATTACTGTAATCATTATCATGAAGTGTTTTTAAAGACAAAACATAGGCATTCTTAGATTTAGTTTTATTAACAAATCCTTTTAGATAAATTTCTTTTAAATGTCCTTGTACAGTTGTTTCGTGCCATTTCATAAATGAAAATTTCTTTTTCGAAATTTTTTCTTGCTTAATTTGTATTTTTTGGAACAATAATCTTTATATACTGGTGTGTTCCATTACATATTAAATACGCAATATGTGGTGCAATCTTCTTAAACATACCACAAGATGTTGTGGTTACGCATAGAAAATGATATGTCCATTTTGTAACTCAGTAGACAGTAAAGTCGTGGATAAAAGGGAAACACCGGACCTTAAAGACACCCGGCGTAG
>JAHIPG010000026.1 GCA_018894775.1 Nanobdellota archaeon | reverse complement strand
TTTTTTGTCATCTTCAGTTATTTGGCATAGATTGTCCTGTTCTATACAGTATTGTTCCTCTATATCAGTAGGATTTTCTAGTTGTTGCTGGCCTTTAGGTGTCATCTTGATTACCGGATAGAAATTTACTCCTGATTTTATTATCTCTATGAGATTTTTTGAAAGCATCGTATCTAATAGTTCATAGACATCTTTTGTATCATAAAGTCCTAATGTTCCAAAGTTATTTTTGTAATTCAGCTTGAATTGTTTTATCCGGGTATTTTCCTCTCCCCTGAGTACTTCAGCCATAAGTTTCCTTCCTACTGGAAAGCTTAGTTCTTTTATCAGTTTCAGAACTTTTATGTGTGGCTGGCTCAATAATTTCTTAGGCACCTTTTCTTTTACTTTCAGTGATCCGTCATCATTGAATTCCATCTGCATTATTTAGAAAATTTTGATTATGCTTTATAATAATATAGGGTTTAAAGAAGACATTTAATATATTTTTTTATGATATTCTTCCAGCATCTTAACTATTAAGAACCATTAGTTAGAAGTCCTGCTATTACTATTAGTTCCATCACTATCCAGAGAGAGTTAAGGACTATTATCTGTTTCAGTTTGTGGACTATTCCATACAATAAGAAAGGCCAAGCGAGTACGAGAAAGAGCAACCATGTTAAGAGTCAGACACCTGCAGTATTTTGCAATACCCATATGTTATATACTTGAGGGAGTGCTGTCAGGGGTGCTATTATGGATTATACCATAACAATGTTATCAATAATTCTTACTCTTGAATCAGGATGAGGATATTTTTGTTTGAACTTATGTATCGCTCTTCTTTGATGTATGTGGTATTCTCCTTTAAGTATTCCGAGCATAGTTATCTTTAAAGCAGTTTTTATATATAAAATTATCTGAGATCAGCTTAGCAAAAAACTTTTATATTCTTCCTTGCTGTTCTATTATTGATGGTTAGTGTTTCACAGACTGGTGGAAGCTTGTTGGATAAAATTGTTGATTTTATTATTCCTCCTTATATTGTTGCGTTTCTTAATAACCAGATATATAGAGCTCCTTTTTTGATTCTTAATTATTGGTCTTTTGTGCATTTCTTTGCAGGGGTTTTGTTCTTCTTTTTGCAGCCGAATAGGTTCAAGTTATGGATTATAATCAATCTTTCTTTTGAAATTATTGAGTTTGTTCTTGGTTTGGGCGGTAATCCTTTATTTGTTGAAGAGTTTGTGGATATATTCTGGGATGTTCTTCTGAGCTTATCTGGATTTTTGATTGCTCAGATGATTGCTAAAAAGCTAAAGAAATAGCACTTATTTTACCACTTCTTAGTAGAAACAAACCGAAAGGTTTATATATGAAATCAGCAATCCAAAAGACAATAAAATAAGGCTAAGAAGGGTTTTCCAGCAAAATGGTAAGCAAACATAAAAAAGATCCATCCAGCATCAAAACTGGAATCAACAAGAACATAAACTCACTGGTAACAGAGTCCACAATAGATTCATACATGCCAAGAGTAAGGAATTATCTAGGAGTACGTCAACAATACAAGCTTGACAGACCGATAACATTCAAACTGACAGATTTGAAGAATGCAACAGTTGAGAAGACAAATCTTTACGATTTAGTAAAGATTTCATCAGACATGGTTGAAAGGCCAACAACACCTCAAATCAACTGTTTAGAATCAGTTGAAACATGCCTTGCAACATTTCTGAATTACTCAGACGTTCTAAAGACAGGATTTGACAATCAAGAATTTATTAACACATACTCCTTGTTTAAAGGAGCAATTCTAGCAAGAAATCATCTAAGAATCAATTACCCTTCAAAATACAAAGATAACCCTGGAAAAAGCGAATTAGACCTAAACAAGAAATCAAAAGATATTGTTTATGAATTAGCGCAGGTTTTATTCAAAGGTATTGAAAACGCACATAGGAATTATGGCGGATTGGATGATGAGAAAGTAGCACATATCTTTGACACATTCTACACACAGCTAATCAACCAGTGTATAGCATTAGAACCAAAATATGCTGATACAATTAGAAAATCAGGAATAAGTGAATCTCATGAACTAAAAAATATCAGCTTCAAAGGTTTCAAGGCAACAGACAAAAGGCAGAAAGAATTATCACTCCCAAACATGAATCTTGAAATGATTGTTGGAAATGAAGAGTTCATCCAGAAAGGAAAAAGACTGGCAAAGAATGTTCTTTCATATTCTTTTGATGCTCCAAACGGTGGAGAAAACCCTAGGATGCCTTTCACACAGCTTATGATGGTCTATGGCGGACCGGGTACAGGAAAGACTGTAACAACTTACGCATTGCTAAACTTTTTCGCAGAAACTGCTAAGAAAAATAAACTGCCTTTCATGACAAAAGTTATCAGAAAGAGTGACTGGACATCATCTTACCAGTTCGCTTCAGCAAGAAACTTGCTTAATCTTTTCGAAAATGAGGTATTTGGATTTGATGGATTGGTTGGTGTTTACTGGCCTGATTTTGACACAGCTTTCCAGGCAAGGAACAGTCCTACTATCAGATCAGAGGAAAAGGATAACCTGAATGTATTATTTGGGCTTTTAGATGGGACTATTGGTCCAAGAGATGGTAAATGGTTCATCATACTTGATGCTAATTATATGGACCCTAAGAGCATGGATATAGCTACCATGAGCAGGGTTATGGAAGAGGCGATAGAAGTAAAAGGTCCGGAAAAAGCTGAACATTATGAAACATTGCTCAGAGATATATTATTGAAAGACAAAAAAGACTTCCTGAAGATTAATGATAATAGCTGGAAGAAGTTTGGCGAGCTATGTAAGAAATATCAGTTGTCCGGAAGAGCTATGGAAAAAATCGCATTACAGACATCATCTCACATAAGCACGTTTGAAGAGCCGGATGGTTTCTTCAGAATGCCTTATGATGAGAAGATGAAAATCATAAAGGACAACAGCAATCCGATAAAGATTGCCTGGCTGATGAACCAAGTTGATGAATATTACAAGTTCAACAAGCAGAGAGAAGATAAAGATGCTGCAAAAAAATCAGAGCAGGAAATGAACGATTTGATCAATCAGCTATCAGATAAATCATAATTATCTAAAAAAAAATACTAAATTATACAACACGAATGTGTTATATGAAGCAATAAGGCTTACAGGAACCATCAAATTATCGACGGAAAACCTGTTAAAGCTTCGGACAATAAAAAACAATTAACCTAGTTTAAACTATTAAATTCTAAAAACATTTAGAGAAAGGAGGCAGAAACAAAAGGAATAACCTAGGAAAACCTTTTAGAGTCAATAATTAACTTTTAATTAACCTGTAAAAAAAAAGGAGATTATCATGCTTATTTTAGTAAAGATAATTTTATACGCCCTTATTATTGTCCCAAATTTGGCCAAGAATATCATGATAGATAAAAGTATTGACAAGAGGACCATAAAAATCATCACAACTGTTTCTACGGGAATCGGCGGTTATGGTCTTATGTTCATGGCAAGTTTCTTCTGGGGCATCATTCTTTTCGGAGTGACAACCACTGTAATCGTAATAGGTTGCAAAGAAATCTTCAAAAAAGACGAAAACGATTCAAACAACAACGATTCAAACAGTTAATAACCATTCAACATTAATCTTTTAAACTACCCTAAGAAAGGAGGGTAAACAAATGCCACTTATATTAATGGGAATTCTTATAATTGCGGCTATTGTGGGCGTAACTATTTGGGGGAATAAAGAAGAAACTCCAAAAGAACAAGAGCCGGAAAAGAAAAATCTGCCAAAGTTCTTCAGACTTCCAACATTTGTCACACTCGGAATTGGTATTCTTGGTGCTCTATTCTTTCCTGGTATTGCGCTCAAAGGAGCTGTTCTGTTTCTGGCAGCTGTCTGTCTTTGCGTGCTGAATTGGGAATGGTTCTTCTTTGATCCTAAAGAAGTTGAGAAAGCCAGGCTCAAAAATGAGATACAGGAAAAGATAGCCAAGAGCCCTATCAACCGGTTGAAACAACAGGTGGATGATGGATTTGATGAACTGACAACCTATATACAAGTGATCCATGACGTAGCTTCAGAGCTTCTAAAAGACTACGAAGATCCGGTCATCCGTGGTATTCTTGAGCCTTACAAGGAATCATATCTGGACAGGTATATTGGTGCTTCTGCCAGCCTGGCTCGGAAATATCGGCGTGCGAAACAAGGTCTTACGACAATCAATGAACATCAGCTTCAGGATGAGATACATATTCTTGAAGGCAGAGTTGGAAAAGGTGAAACAGACCTGAAAAAGACCTTAAAAGAGAAGAAGGATACGCTGGAGAATATCCAAAGCATCAAGGCAAAGCAGGAAAGTACTATCAAAAGCCTTATGGAAATCCAGGCTACTATGCAATCCTTGCAGATGTCACTTCTTAGTGCTGATGGCTCCCGTAACAATCAGGATGTCATGGATGAAGTCCAAAAAACAGTTTCCTCTCTCAGCTCTGCTCTGGATTCAACCTTTAATGAGCTGAAGAAGGATAAGCTTTTTCAAAAAGATGAGGAAGAGTTAGAAACAACCAACTAAACAATTAATCTTAATTTCTAAGAGGAGGATTAAATCCAATGGAAGGAACAAAACCAAAAGTGATGGAATCATTGACAGAGGAAAGCTTGGAGAAGGCCAATAATATGAGTGTTGAAGAGCTTACCAACCTGTTCAAACAGGACACGGTTGAAGATGTCGAGCTCCAAAACAAAGCAGCTGAAACGTCAGCAGCCAGCCAAGCCTTCATGAAATCCAGCAGAAGCTTAGGCAAAGCCATTAATGGGCTTCTCATGGACAACGAAAACCTTCAGAAAAGCTGGACCAAAGTCATCGCCGATCTCGGGATGGGCAAAGATGGTTCCGGCCAAGGCTTCAAGTATAAAATTGTTGCTGCCAACATTCCCTTTATGAGCGGTTGGTTAAAGAAAGGCATCGAAAAGGATATTGATAATAAGATTCTTGAGGTGCTGCCCGAACTTCTGAAACAGCAGTGGTCCATGACAGAAAAAGCTGCCAGACGTGTTGAGGTCCAGAAAGTCCTTCTGAAACAGTCTCAGGATGAGGCAGAGAAATACTTCCAGGAACTCGGCCAGGATATGATTCGGCTTCGGAAAGAAAACCGGGTGAAAAAGGAAAAGTTTGACAAGGCCCGTGAGGAGCTGGAAAATATCAATGCTCAGCTGAAAGAGAACGAAGAGCTGGAGACATTGGCAGATGAAGGTAAAGATCTGCCTGATGGCAAAATCGTTCTGGATGAGGTTGCATATCAGAATCTTATCAATCGTCGTGGCAAACTCATCGATATGGACAACGACCGTGAAGTTGCCTTGCAGACCACAACTCAGGAACTGCGGGCTTCCAAAGATGGTTATGCTATGACTGAGTTGCAGATTGGTGAATTAACGACCACTCTGAAAGCCATCAATGCCATCAGTACCATGCTGAACGCCTTTATCAAGGTGACAAGGCCGATCATGATGAGAAGTATTGTTATCATCAACGCCCAGCGTGACGGCATCCAGGCGGCCAACATGCTTTACGCCCTGAGCGAGAGTATGAATTCAACAATAAAGATGTGTGCTTATGGTATGACTCACATGACTGAACAGGCTGTTATGCTTGGAAACAAAGACTTCTTGGAGAAGGGTACCATTGAAGAGGTCAAAGAAATCCAGGCAGCCAATGACAGAGTATGGAAGGACTTTACCAAAAAGCAGTATGCTCAGGTCATGGCTAAAGTCAAACCTCTGCAGGAGCTCGCTGCTGACGTTGGTAGCACTGATCAACAGACTGTTTAAACTGTTATTGAACCTTTAACTGGGTGGAGGATTCTTTTCCTATTCTTCACCCTTAACCAAAATTCTGACTTTAACCTTAAAATAAAGGAGTAAAATTATGAAAGGGTTGATTAAACTTGGTATCATCGCGGCCTTCGTTTTTATCGTTGGTGGGCTGATTTATAGCACATACATTGGACTGGTTGACACTCAGGAAGATTCCCGGGAGAAATGGTCCCAGGTGGAGAATGTCTATCAACGCAGGGCAGACCTTCTGCCAAATTATGTCAAGGTCGTAAAGTCTTACGCGGCCCATGAGAAAGAGCTTTTCACAGCTGTAGCCGATGCTCGTGCAAAACTGGGAAGTGTCAACATTTCTGCTGACCAACTGACGGATGAGAATCTGCAGAAGTTTGAGAAAGCCCAGTCCCAGATTTCCAATGTATTCAGCCGACTGCTCATGATCAAGGAAAGCTACCCTGAGCTGAAGGCCAATGAGAACTTCCTGAAACTTCAGGATGAGCTGGCCGGAACTGAGAACAGGATTGCGGTTGAGAGGAAACGCTACAACACGACAGCCACCGTCTACAACAAGAAACTTCGTCGACCAATGGCTGGTCTCGTGAAAGGATTCGGTGATTTTGATCGTATGCCTCTTTTCAAGGCCGACGCTGGTTCCAATAAGGCTCCAGATTTAGATTTATAATCGGCCTAAAACAGCGAATCTGAATGAGGGGTTGAAACTCATTTTTCTTCCCCTCTTAAAACTCAATCAAAAAGGAATCTGGTCATGCAAAAATTCTTATTAATCATAATCGTGCTAGCGGTTATCATCTGTATACCGTTGAGTGCGAGCGCACTTGATGTGCCTAAAGCAAATGGTATTGTCAATGACTATGCCAAGATGCTCAAAGACAAAGAGCGGATCGCCCTTGAGCAGAAGCTCATAAAGTTCCGCAATGATACATCTAATGAGATAGCTGTCCTGACTATCCCCTCCCTAAAGGGTGAAAACCTTGAAGATTTCTCTTTACGTGTTGCTACTGCATGGAGGATCGGCCAGAAAGGCAAAGATAACGGTGTTCTGATATTCATCGCAAAGAAAGAGCGTAAGTTCAGAATAGAGGTTGGTTATGGCCTTGAGTCTGTTATGCCTGATGGCGCTGCCGGTTTCATCCTTCGCAAGGATATGACCCCTAACTTCAAAGAAAAAAAGTTCTACAAAGGGATAGATACAGCTATTGATTCTCTGATGGTGGCTTCCAAAAAAGAGTTCCATGATCAGTTCAAGGAACGTATGGCAACCAGCGCAAAAATGGATAGGGTCTATATAGGTCTTGTCGTTCTTGCTATCATCGCTGCTCTCGCTGGCTTGTTTCATTTCTTGGCTGGTGGTGCTGTCGGTACAGTTGGACTTCCGATTGTCTGCTTCCTTTTCTTTAATACTAATCCGCTTTATCTGATAGGTGCTGCAATTCTGGGATTTATCGCAGGAGTCATTGTCGCTTTCATCGTCCAGGCAAAGACTGGCATTGGAGGCGGAGGTATCTATTATGGTGGTGGTTCCAGTGGTGGTTCTAGTAGCGGCGGCTTCGGTGGATTCGGAGGTGGTAGCTTCGGAGGTGGTGGAGCTTCAGGCGGCTGGTAATTAAAAACTCAAGGGTAAATCTGAACTATAACTAATAAACTATAAGGAGATTCTTACCATGAAAGATAAAGTTATTCATAATTTCTTGACAGACGAAGGCAAACTGGTCGTACGAGATGCGGTCGGTGAGGCTGAAAACCAAACATCCGGAGAGCTGGTTGTAGCCCTTCTGGGTAAGACCAAAGACGGCAATACCAAAAATCGTGCCACGGAAGAGTTTAACAAACGCGAAATCCAGGGCACTGCTGCCGGTACAGGCGTTCTTATTGCCATCTTCCCTCATGAGCATGTGGTCGAGATTCTCGGCGACTATGCCATCAACGAAAAGGCAGATCAATCAGATTGGGATGATGCCGTTCAGCTCATAGTTGATGGTGTCAAAGCCGGTACTCCCGAACTGGGTATCAAAAAGGCCGTTCTTTCCATCGGCGAACTTCTGACAACCAACTTCCCGATTCAAGAGGATGATGTCAATGAACTCTCGGATGACGTAGTCATTTCCGAATAAACTCAGAAAGGAGGATTCAGCATTATGAAAAAATACTTGTTTCCAATAACGCTTATTATCCTCCTTCTCATTCCAGCTTTTTCATTTGGTTATCCTTCACATAAGGGCCATGTGAATGACTTCGCAGGAGTAATATCAAGCTCTGCAGAGTCACAGCTGGAAGAGAAGCTGAGGGCATATGAAAAACAAACATCAATTGAGATAGCAGTTGTAACAACTAAAGACCTGGATGGCCTTGATATTGATTCTTGGACCATCGGCCTCGCAACTGAATGGGGTGTCGGCAAAAAAGGTGAGGATAATGGCATTGTCATCTGTATCGCTCCGAGCCATCGTAAGTACCGTATTGAAGTGGGTTATGGCCTTGAGTATGCAATGAATGATGGTGCTGCTGGTTCACTTGGTCGTCAAATCCTGGTTCCTGCTTTCAGGGCTGGTGATTTTGATGGTGGCATCACTAAACTTGCTGTAACAATAATGCAAACCCTCGGTACAAGGACCCTAGCTGAAAGACAAGCTGATAAAGAGGCTGCTGAAGAGTATACCCTTAAATCTGAACAGCGTGCCAAGGAACGTGAGCAGATGATTCTGATGGGTGGTGCTGGTGGAGGTATTTTCTTAGGACTTCTGATACTGTTTATCATCCTTCATGTCCGGAAGAAACGTTTCCAGGAACTGCAGGCAGCCATACTTGGCACTATAAGTACTGCTGATGAAAGCCTAGTCAATTTCAATCAGAATCTGAATATGGTTACACAACCGATTTCAAGGTTTCCTACTTGGGCAAAGCAAAGTGCTGAAGGTGCTTTGGAATCAGCCAGACAGCTGTTCAAAAACTGCCAGACTTCATCCCAGGGTGCTAAAGACCTCTGTAAGGAGCGTAAGACCATAGAGGATGCTGAGACGATGGCTAATCAGCTTGAGTCAAATGCGCAGAATGCTCTTGACCAGCTGGCTCATGTTGAAAGCTTGCCTGCTGAGATTGAGGCTTACCAGCCAAGGGCCAGAGACAAATACACTGAGGTCAATCAAAATTTTGTTGACTTCAAAGGTTACATGGATGCAAAGGCAAAGGAAGGGTTCTTTACCACTTCTGAAGATGATAAATACATTGAGTTGTTAGCCAGTTTCAACATTCTGGAACTTCCTGCTGATGCTAATCCTTATGACTTTGATTACAAGGAATTGTATGATAAGTATGAGCAAATCCGTAAGGACCTGAAAGCTACTTCTGGCAGCTTGAAGAGCAAGGTCAAGGTTGAGGTTGAGAACCGTGCAGCTCTGATTGACTTGCCTGTGCGGATTCAGAATATCAGGAATCAGCTGGCTGAAGAGCATGGTGTTGCTGCTAAGGTCATCACTCTTAAGGATGAAAATCCTGAGCATGTATGGAGAGACATTGTCGCCAAATTTGACGCTATCTCTAATGAAATGAAGTTGGCGGATGACCAGATTGAGTCAGGCAGGAAGTTCAATGCCATGACGCGTCAGGATTTCTTCGCTGCTGAGGTCAAGCTTGGTAACGCAACCGGTTATGTTGTGTCTGCAGAGGAAACTCTTGCTGGCATTCCTCAACTGCTGTGGAAGATCGCTAAAGCCAAGGATGCAGTTCCTGGTCTTATCACTGAAGCTAACCTGGCCGTCAAACGCATGATGTCCAAGGCGAACGACAGCGACTGCAGTTACTCAACCGAAGAAAAGTGCAAGAAGCTGAAGAAGAAGCTGAAGAACCTCCAGGCTAAGGCCAATGGTCTGAAACCTGACTGGATCTCGCTGGAAGATCAGCTTCCGGATATCAAGGAAGAAGCTGACAAGCTTCGTCGGAAAGCTGAAGATGAGATTGAGGAAGAGGAACGCGCTCGACGTCGTAGAAGAGCTTCAATAAACTCTACCACAAACTCCCTCAGTATCGGAGGAGGTATCGGTGGTGGAATCGGAGGCGGTTCTGGCGGTGGCAGCTTCGGTGGAGGCGGAGGCGGAGGCTTCGGTGGAGGTGGAGCATCTGGCAGCTGGTAATCACGCTTAACAGGGAGAGAGTCATTTACATTTTGACTCTCTTCCTTTTTTTATTCTTATATATTGGTTATCCAATATATTAGAAGATAAAAAAACTAAAGTTCTTTAGCCATCGCTTCAAGTATATCATAAGCTGTTTTTCTCTTGTCTCTTGTGCCAGTTATAGCACTTCCAACTACTAATATAGAACTCTTGCAGTCTTTTACTGCTTTATCAGGAGTGTAAAGTTGCTCTTGGCCTTTGCCTTTTTTACCTTTCCATTCTATTCCTGGTGTTACATATAAGAAATCTTTGCCATATATTTTTTCTAATAGTCCTGCTTTGTTTGCGGGGCATACTATTCCATCTAAATCCCAAATCTTTGCTAGTTCTGTCCTTTTTTTTACCAGATCATCATAATTAATCCCAAATTTTTGTTCTTCTAAATCTGAATCTTTCAAACTTGTCAGCACTGTTACCCCTATAACTTTTGGTTCTTGTATTCCTTTTTTGTATGCTTCTTCTTTGGCAGCCTCAACAGCTTTTCTACACATCTTTTCTCCGCCTGCTATGTGGATGTTGAACATGTATACCCCTTTTACAGTGCATGCTCTGCTTGCTCCATATACTGTTTTAGGTGTATCATGGAGTTTTAGATCCAGGAATATTTCTGGTCCTTTTTTATATAATTCTCTTATGATGTTGAATCCTTCATTTCCTGCGGCAGTATGCAGTTGTTTTCCTATTTTAAACATCCCTACATAATCTTTTAGCTCATCAGCCAGTTTCAGAGCATCTCTTACAAAAGGTAAGTCTATCGCTAAGCATAATCTTTCTTTTGCTTCCACCTGTTTTTTTGTAAGTTTCATTTCTTTACCCTTGGAAATCCGTGTTTGTCTCCCCATCCGAAAGGGTCTTTTCTCCATTCTTTTAGCAGTTTGATTTGTTTAGTATCCAGATATCCTCCTTTATCTGCTATATCTAATAGAACATCATAAGTTAGTAATGATCTTACTTCACATTTAGGATCCATGTTATCGAATAACTGCTGTGATTTGTCTAAACAATAGTTAAATATTGATATGCAATATTCTACTACACCATTTGCGCTTCTTAATTCTTCTACTGCTCTTGCTGAGCTTCCTCCTGTTGATATAAGGTCTTCTATTACAATCACTTTTTGTCCTTGAAGGTCTTTTGATACCATGCCTTCTATTTTACTATGTAATCCGTGCCCTTTTGCTTTGTCTCTCACATATATGAAGGGGCAATCTAATTTGTTTGCTAATGATGTTGCGTGAGATATTCCTCCTGTTGCTACTCCCGCTATTATATCATAGCTTATTTTTTCTTCTTTGATTATTTTTTGTAAACCATTTGCTATTAATCTTCTGTATTTTGGGTAGAACAATAATTTTCTATTATCATTGTATATTGGGATGTAATATCCTGATGTCAATTGGAAGGGGTTTTTAGGATCTAATTTTATTGCACCTATTTTTAATCCTACTTCTGCGAGTTTTTTTCCGTATTTTTTGAGTTTCAGTTTTCATACCCTCCATATATAATCAAAAATTTTTATGAATTATTTCATTTTATACCTTCTGCGAATATAAATCTTTCTAAGGTTCCCAAAAGATTAATATATGAATTAGTATCAAAGATTAGCATGGATGAAGCAGCCCGACCTCGAGCAGTAGAACCTAATGCTGTTGAGTATGAATCTGCACCTATCTATAAAAAGCCGGTCTTTATCATAGGAGTGATAGTAATCTTAGCAATTATAGGGCTTTTTTTAGGAGTGTTCTTTTTAATGTCTTCAAAAGTTGGTTTCTCTGAGGATATTCCAGCAGGCTTTAAACCTTCAGGTGAGATTGAGAGTGTTATTGATTTTAAGGCAGAATCTTATAATTCTTTGGCTGCTGATGTTCTAAGTCCTTTGAAAGAAGCTGTTCAGAATGGCAAGGTTAATATCCTTATGACTAATGATAAAGGTACAGAGATAGTTGATGCTATGGGTCTTACTGTTGAAAATGGGTTAATCGTCAAACCTTATGTTGTCAAAGTTAATGATCCTTCTTTTGATGCGAAGTTCACACGGAGTTTTTTTTATAGTGTTATTGGTAACCCCCCTAACCGTAATGAGAAGTTCTTGGAAGGTTATGATTCTGGTGATGTTCAGATAAAAGCTTATGGTAGTGAGAATAAGAAAAAGATTGACCTCCTGGATGAGTTTGTTGCTTATTTCTTTGTTTGAGGTTCCATTATTTCTATTGCTTCTTTTTTTAGGCGTTCTATAACTTTTTTTGGCAGCTTTGTTTTTATCCTTAACCAGGGTATCCTATGCCTAAATAGGTCTTTCAACAACATTATGTTTGCATTTACCAGTTTTTGTTTTGTCTTGAAATTAATTGAGCTAAGTGTAGTTATCGGATAAAGGCCCTTCTCGATTAATAATTGCTCTAAGCCTTTATTTTTTGGGTATCTCCAGCTTATTATCTTAAGGCCTGAGCATCCTGCATATTTTTCTGCTTCATTAGTGCATTTTGTGTTTGTTACTAACCACGGCTGGTTATATTTTTTATGTTTTACATCCAGAAATCTTGCGTATGTATACATTGCTACCTTAAGGTCTGATTTTTTTCCAGGGGAATTGTGGTATTTGCATTCTATCATGTATTTTTTCTTTCCCTTTCTAGCTTCCACATCTACTTCTTGTGCTACACATTTTCCTTTTACTACAACACCTACTCTTGTTTTATAGCCGTATTCTTCCAATACTCTTGCTACAAATTTTTCGAATGGGAATCCTGTAGGGCCCAGCATCATTATCGCTCTTTTTATATTGTATCTTTGTGCTACACCTGGCTCTTCTTTTAGTGATGCTAGAATTATTCGCAGTATTTCTCCTGTTTTGATACCTTTATACGATTCTTTTTTTACTTTTCTTAAGGTTTTATTCAGCAGTTTATCTGATGCTCCTGCATTCAGAATGGTCTGTATTAATTTTTTTCTGTTAAATTTCTGCTTTTCACCGGATGCTTTTATTACATACATACTACTTGCCGCCGCAACCACCGCATCCTCCACCACAACCACCACCATCTGGAGTCCAGATTATTTTTCTGTCCTTGTCATCGTCTTCACCTTCATCGTCATGGCATCCTCCACCACAACCATCACCATCACAGCCATCACAGCCGTCTCCATCCTCCTCTTCATCCTCTGGTCCTTTCAGATAGTTCATGAACGGTTTTGTATCATAGTTTTTGAAGCCCATAGCATATTCAAGTTCTTCAAACATGTAAGGTTTTTTTATTTCTTCTGGCTTATAGTCATCGAAATGTTCTGGGTCTGGTAATAAATCCTCTTTTCTTAGAATATCTGTTAGTCTTTTTTCTTCCATTTAATCACCTCTTCTTTTTGGAATATGTGTAAGAACATTACACTATCTTATAATTAGATGTTTTAAGATTTAAACCTTTCTGTTATTGATATATATTCATCAAAAAATAATAAAGCTTATAAATCTTATAAAGATAGTTTTAGTTTAAAGAAAATGAAACTCTATGATATGTTGGATAAAGAAGATTGGATAGAACTTGAAAAGGATATAAACTCTAAATATGGTCTTAATGCTTCTGTTTTTGATGCAGAAGGTAACAGGATAACAGATTTCAAAAAGTGGGCCAACGAATTATGTCCAGCTATCAAAAGTAATGAAAAAGGACAAAAATACATCTGTTCGGTAGCTCACCAGGCTATAGCTTCTGAAGCCATGAGAACAAGAAAATCTGTGGTTGAAGAATGTGACGCAGGAATGGTAAAAATCGCTGTCCCAATATATGTAAAAGATGAATTTCTAGGAGTTACAGGAGGTTGCGGAGTTCTAAAAGAATCAGGTGCTATAGAAGATTACTTAATTCATAAGACTATAGATATAAACATAGAAGATATTGAAAAATTAGCAAAAGGTATAAAGACTATCAAAAAGGATAAAATCAACTCAGTTGTTAAGTATATTGAGGACAGAATTGATAAGATTATTGATGATTTTGAAAATTAATCAATATCTGGCTTTTTTAAAAATAACTATTTGTTAATGTTATAATTCTATACCCATCCAAGCCGCATAGCTATAAACATTCCAATACCTAATAAGATTAATATTATTCCTGCAATTAAGTGCAATGTTTCCAGTTTTTTGGTTCTCCACTCTTCCATCTTTTCTGTAGTGGTAAAGCCAAAGTAAATAGCAAAGGTAATTATCAGCATAGGTAAAATAAATACGAAATTGTATAATAGTAGTAACATTAATGCATAATTTTGTGTTGTTGTTTTTGCCAAAAGTCCAAGAATAACTATATAAGGACCTGAAGTACAAGGAAGCAAGAATAAACTAACAGCAAACCCTATTAAGAAAGCCCCAGGAGTAGAAGTAACACCTTTCAACAAAGATTTAAGCCTTGGCCGCCAAGACATCGGAACTTCCATGATGAACCATTTACCATACCATAAGTAATCTTTCAAATTAAACAAACCTATCAAGATCGCTAAAATTGCGACTATAGTATAAAAATTATGAGTAAAACCAGATGCCTGGATAGCAGAATAAAGTCCAATACCCATCAAGAAGTAAGATATGTAAATAGAAGCAGTAAAAGCTAATCCAGCAGTCAAAGCTCTTCTCTTAACACCTGCAGCCGATATAGTTGTTAATAATATCACCAAAACAGCAAAAGCACAAGGATTAATAGCGTCAACTGCAGCGGCAGAAAAAACAGCAGGTATGGTAATACTTTTAGTGATCTTAATCTGCTCAGAACTTTTAAGAGGAGAACTTTCACCAATAATACTAGTAGTTTCTCCCCCTATCTTCTCTATAGGATCTATGCAACCTTCTTCTATGCATCTTTGAATTTCGCTTTCAATAGAATCTCCAATCGCATTATTAAACCCAACAATCATCTTATCATCGATAAAAACAACAGGGACACCCTGCGTTTCTTGGCCAAAAGCTTTGGTCATCTTTTGAAATAGTTCTCTACTATCAGAATCAAAATAAATCTCATGTTCTTTTATGACTAAAGGAGTATATTTTTCCTGCATATCATCTAGGAATGACTCCAATCTTGTACAGTGAGGACAGCCTTGTCCATAGAACATATAAATAACAGTCTCATCATTTTGTGAGATTGTTAAAACACTGAAGAATAGAAAGAATAATGGCAATAAAAAAATCTTAAAATTTTTCATAATAGTTTTGCAGCATGCCTATATTTTGGAGCTAATTCCCTTTTTTGTCTACAATCACAGTTAGTTTCATTTTTTGTCCTCTTGTTATTGTTTATATTGGATCATTCATTGCTAGGATCTCTATTGCATCCTTCGCCTGATCCGTCTTTTTTGCCTTTACCTTTTCCTCCACCAGAACCATCTCTTTTTCCTTTACCTTTTCCTTTACCTTTTCCTTTACCTTGTCCTTTGCCACCACTATTATCGTCTTTGTCTTTATCATCAGACATAGCATATATCAGAGAAGTAATTGGGTTATAGACCTCTCTAGATTCTTGTAAAAAATTGTCTGATAAATCCTCACTGTGTATGGTTCTTTCTAACAGGTTTGGTTTTTCTATTGGTTCATATTTTGTTAGGTTTTCACCTTGATCAAATAGTTTGTATTTCATTTTTTCCCTCCTTATTTATTTTTGGTAAGTTTGTAATTACCACCTTCTATTTTGATTGCTTTACCGTTAACAAGTGCGTCTGCTATTTTTTTCCTTGCAGATTGTAGCAATCGATGAAGTGTTGGTTGTGAAATATGCATTTTTTCTGCAGATTCTGTCTGCTCTAGGTTTAGAAAGTCTTTTAACCTTATTGCTTCCAGCTCATCTAATGTTAGATTTATTTCTTTCAAGTCTACCATTCTTATACCTGCAGGTTTAAAGTATATTACCCCTGGTTCCTGCATTATTCTCCGGCATAATCTTGGTCTTGGCATTATAAATATATATTCATAACTTTTTTATAAGCTTTTCGCTAAAATTTGAGGCTTATTTTCCACAGTTGCTTGAACAACTACTGCAGGTTCCGCAAGTACATGTGTGGGGCGGATGTGGATTTGTATACGCATCTAATTTTCCTTGTTGGTATAATTGCAATACATCATCAATCGGTTTGTCTGGTTCTACTTCATAAACTTGTATCTTCTGGTCAATTGATTTTATTGCTGGTCCTGCCCAAGAAATTATTAAAGCATCAGGCATTATTTCATTAATTCTGTTTACTAATCCTTTTCCGTTTTGTGCTGTAATAGATTCTTCAATTCTTTGACTGTCCTTAACTGTTACAAGTTTTTCTGCATTCCTGAATTTAGAAGAAATTTTGTTTTTATCTGTTAAAAAAACTACTTTCATCTTCATTAGCCTCCATATTTTAGTTTTATGAAAGCGTTAAGGGTTTTTATAAGTTTTGAAAAAAAAAGAAATAAGAAATAAAAAAAATTATTCTTTTTTTTCTGGTTTTTCAAAGATTCTTTCTATAACATCTAATAGTTTGTTTAATATTGTTTCTAAAGTATTGCTATTCGGCTGGTAGTCTTGTTGTTGTTCTCTTCCCATACCTGGTTGGTATGGATTGTTAAATCTGTTTCCATAGCCAGATCCTTTACGAAAACCTTTCCCGTAACCCATACCTCTACCTTGTCCTTGTCCGAATCTTTTGCCACCATACATTTGTTGACCATCTTTAGGTTGGCAATTTGTATATTTTCCGTCTGGTCCTGTTCCGTCTCCTCTTGGCATTTTCGTTTACCTCCTAATTATTTTTTTCGATGAATTTTATTAATTTTTCAAGTGTTTCTGCGCTTAGGTTGTGTTCTATAAGGCAGGCGTCTTTTAGTGCGGTTTCTTTTTTTACTCGTAAGATTTTGGTTAAAAATGTAAATACTGCTTGATGTTTTTTGAAAACTTCTTGAGCATGTTTCTTTCCTTTACTTGTTAATTGAACGTACCCATATCTTTCATATATTGTTAGGCTTTTTTGGGAGAGTTTTTTTACAGCTTCTGTTACGCTTGGCAGTTTGATGTTAAGGTGTTTCGCTATATCCTTTATTCTGACAACTTTTTTTTCTTGTTGGATAACGTAAATTGATTCCAAATAGTCCTCTTCACTTTTTGTTAGGTTAGCCATATATTGTTAGGTAAGACTAACTTATATATAAACCTTCCGATTTAAAATTTCTCAAAGAATAATATTCAGTGCTAAACCTACAACTAATGTAGAAACAATCA
>JAHIPG010000291.1 GCA_018894775.1 Nanobdellota archaeon | reverse complement strand
ATACTATCAAAGCTATTTTTCTCATATAATATCACATATTATTAATACTTAATCACTATTATCTAATACTTCCTACTTTTTATTAAACTTCTTAACTCTTTCTTCAATCCTTTCCTGTTCTTCTTTCCATCCGATTGTATCTTTATCATTTCTTTGCCCCATTTTTCACCCATAAATGTCTTAGATAGTTAAAATTTCAATATAATATAAATTTTACTGATTTTGGCCCCCGACTCCAAATTCCTTTGGACATTTACCCTACTCTAGAGTCATTTATTATTTGTCTCTTTTGTCTCAGGAATATAGTCTCTGCTTCACCTCGTTAATGTAGCTACTCAAATATTACCCACCACCTTCCTCCGAGTTTGTCGCACAAAAACATAATAACCCTTATGCTTGCCATAAGGTTATGCCTTAATGCCAGCATTAAGGTATCGAGCCTTCTTGTATGTTCATTCTTTGCATAGCTTAGAATTAATCCTGCATTTGTTGCTCCTCCAAAAACAGTTTCAACTATTCCCCTAATCTCTTTATAGAGTCTTTCGAAGAACAACTTAACCTTCCTAGCTTTAACAGACAATGTTTTCCTCACTCTTCTTTTATCGGGCTTAATGACAGCAGATAATCCCACTTCATTTAGAATATTATGCAGTTCATAAGTGTTGTAAGCAGAATCTCCAAAGAAATAGCCGTTCTCCTTTTTCCCTTTCATGATTTTAACGGCACCTTTACTATCTGAGACATGATTATCTGTAGCTTTAACTCCCAATATCATTGTCGATTGACCACCAGGATCATAGCCTATTACAATATGGTACTTATCAGTTAGCAATTCTTTCTTCCTTATGCCTTGTCGAGTTCTTTCGACCCTTATCTTAGAGCTTATTGCAGTGCTATCAGCAATAAAGAAGCTGAATTCTTTATTCACTAAAGATACTATCAGATTTTCTACATATTCCTCAGGAATTTTAGAGTAGTTCCTAGCAAAAGTGCTGTGGTCTGCTTTATCATTGAGGTAAAGGTCTGACTCTAGTTCCATTTCCCTATAGCGATGCCTGAATATCTTCTGAACACATATGAAAGAAGCATAAGTTATAGGGGAGAATTTCGGTTTTCTGCCTCTAGGGTCTTTCTTCTTATAGGGAGTGCCCAGCTTCTTTGCTTTTTTCTTAAGTAGCTTGAAAAGAGATTTTTTCGAATGTTTTTTATATAACAAGTCATATAATTGCCAATAGGTTTTTTGTTTAGGTTTAGGCATCGTGGGGTTCCTCCCCACCCCCTAAACCTTAATTAGAAGGATTCTTTATTTATTTTGCGACAAACTCTCTTAAATGGTATCTGCTAACGACCGAAAAAAGCAAATAGTAGTTAATTCTAAGAATTGCTTATGTCAGGCTGGAGACAAAGAGTTCGAGATTTGGAAGCTGAGAACGAATTTCTCAGAGAAAAAATAGAGGCGCTTGAAAAACGGCTCTTAGCTTATGAGAATCCTCACACTCCGCCTAGCCTCTTAAAAAAGAAAAAACCTCCAAAAAATGAGCCAAGCGGAAAGCTTGGCGCTCCAGTAGGCCATCCAAGATATGAAAGAAAAGAGCCCGAGCCAACAATGTCTGTTGAATATTTAGAAGAAACCTGCCCTCATTGTAGGTCAAAGCTAGAAAAGCCATTCAAGATTGTGAGAGTAATTGAAGAAGAAATACCGGAGCCACAGCCTATCGAAGTCACTGAGCATTTAATCGGACATTATCATTGCCCAAAATGCAAAAAGCATATCATCGCCAAAAATAATGCTCCGAAAGGCAGATTTGGAAATAATCTTCTTACTCATGTTACGTTGCTCAAGTTTGATGATAGGCTTCCATTAAGAAAAGCCGTGAGTTCTCTTGAGAGGCATTATGGCATAACCATAACGAATGTTGCGGCATTAAACGCTACTGAAAATGTCGCCTTAAAGCTTGAGAAGCCTTACAAGCAACTAATGAGAAGAATAAGGAAATCTGGAGTTATCTATGCAGATGAGACAAAGATTAAAGTTAATGGAAAAACTTACTGGATTTGGACTTTTGTATCAGAAAAAGAAACATTGTTTGTAATAAGAAAAAGCAGGGCAAAAAAGGTTATAGAGGAAATATTAGGAACCGTTTTTCAAGGAATTATATGCTGTGATGGATGGACAGCATACTCACAATATAGCATTAATCTTCAGCGCTGTTGGGCTCATTTATTGAGAGAGGCTAAGCATCTTGCAGAAAAATTTACAGAGTTTGAAGGATTCTATCAGTTATTCAAAAAAATATTTGAGAGAATAAAGGAAGTGAGGCTAAAGCCTCCTTCTCTTAGAGAAAGAGAAGAGATTAGAGACAAACTAAAGATAGAAATGGAGCAAATGATAGAACAGATGAATTATTATCAGGAGTTTCGGAAGTTTGCTACTAAGGTAAAAAATGGCATCCAATATTGGTTTACTTGTCTTGTAAACTTGTTTGTTGAACCAACAAACAATACTGCCGAGAGAGCATTAAGAGAGCTAGTGGTGCAGAGAAAAATAATTGGCGGGCTTAGGAGAGAAAGGGGAGCAAATATTATGCAAACCATAATGTCAATGATAACAACTTGGAAGCAACAAGGACTTCAATTGTTTTCAACAATGAAGTCTTATCTCTAAATCGTTAGCAGATACCTTAAATGGAAACATTTATAAAGAATAACGCATTACTATTCAATCACTATGGTAATGGATACTTTACAAATAAGGCTTACAAAGGGCCTAATATCAGAGATTCAGAAGCTTGTGGATAGAGATATCTATAGTTCTACTAGTGAGGCAGTAAGGGATGCAGTGCGGAGATTAGTACTAGGCAAAGAAGAGATGGCTGTAAGGCCAGAAAATAAAGAAGTAGTACAAGTTAGAGAGAAGATAGAAAAGGAGGTTAAGGGTGAACTGCAACGAGCAAGGGGAACAAGAGACTTATTACCAGAGGATCAGATCATAAGGGATGAGATAATTTCTGTATTGAAACAAACGTTTGAATTATTTGGTTTTTCACCTTTAGAGACACCTATAATAGAAAGATTTGATGTCTTATCTTCAAAATATGCTGGTGGTGCTGAGATACTTAAAGAAGCGTTTAAGCTTAAGGATCAGGGCGGCAGAGAGCTAGGTTTAAGATATGATTTAACAGTTCCTTTGGCTAGGGTTGTGGGTATGAACCCTCAATTAAAGATGCCCTTTAAAAGATATCAAATTGGAGATGT
>JAHIPG010000290.1 GCA_018894775.1 Nanobdellota archaeon | reverse complement strand
TAAAATGAATATGTAACCAGAACTCTTACCCAGGAAATGCAAATTCAAGGAAAAGATATCACAGATACAGAGCTATATAAATCTCTTGTAGACAAGTACAACTATAAACTAAAAGAAAACGCATTAGACCCTTTCATAAACAATGATAATTTCAGAAATGCAATAAAGGAATTTAAGACCAAGGAATTTTCAACTTATGATACAAAGATACAAGAAGATGTAACCTATCTTATTAATAACTTACAGAATAAATATGGCTATACAGAAAGTGGAGCTAAACAGGTTTGTTTATATACAATAGATAAGGATCTTGCGAAGAAATTTTGAGAATTTTATGTTAGTCTATGTCTAAACAGGTAGCTCGTGTTAGAATGAAAAAACTTAAAAAGGAGTGGTACAATGGGGTTATATTACCAGATGCAAAAGCCAAATATCACTCGTGAGGTGTGGAACTATATTTCTAGGGACTTAGCTATTCAAAAACATCTTGGAAAGAATCTCATAAATATGAGAGCTTTGGCCAAATATATAACTACTGAACTAAAGCTTAAGGCATCGACAGATTCTGTAATAAGCGCTATCAGAAGATACTCCAGCCATAATGATGGATTAGGCTCATTCAATGAAATGGGAAGTTTCTTCAAAGGATCTAATGTTATTACAAGAAATAATATGGCATGCATCATCTTAAGGAACCAAGCTAACATCCATGAGTATTTATCAAACATGTCAAAAATTATGGATTTTGAAAAAGGAGAACCATTAAGGCTGATAAAAGGAAGAAGCAGCCTGAGAATACTGGCTGATATGAAGAGTATTGAAAAAATAAAAAAATCTTTACCTAAAAAAGAGCATGATTTTGAAATAAAGGAGAATCTTAGCGAAATAAAGATAAAGATAGCCCTTAAAGCAGAAAAGACAAAAGGGGTTGCTGCACGAATTTCAAATGAATTAACATTACAAGGAATTAACATAAGCGAGATGTTATTCTGTATCCCTGAAATAATAATATATGTGGATCAATCAGATTTATTAAAAGCACATGAGGGGTTAGTAAAACTCTGTTGTGATATGAGTTGATTCTAAAATGGTTTTTGTTAAGTTGCTTGGGCTTATAGACATCTTTTCGGTGATTATTTTAATCCTATTCAAATATGGATGGGTATCAAAAACATTTATGGTTGTGGCAGTCATTTACTTAATGATTAAAGGGATAATGTTCTTTCATAATATAGTAAGCTTATTAGATTTTGGTATTGCTATAGTCTTTATTCTAGCTATATTTGGGATATATAATGTGTTAACCTGGATAGCAATAGTCTGGCTACTACAGAAAGCAATTCTAAGCCTTTTTAGTTAGCTGTTTTAATGAAGAAAAAACCAAAAATTCCTAATGCAATAAGGACTGATATGAAAAAGGCTGTTCCCGGAGATATTAACATAACTAATAAGAATGCGGAGAGCAGAAATGCCAGGCCGAATACATAAAGATACTGTGAACCAAAGAAAATCTTACTACCATCTAACTCAGATACAGGGATCATATGATAAAGACCATACAAACAGCTTATCCAGATTAACTGGTCAAACATCCCTGATTGATTGAATGATTGGAGTACTAAAGCCAAAAGAATGTTTGCAGTTGGACCTGCAAGAGCAATCCTTGCACATTCTCTCTCTAAAACTTTTATCCTCCAACGGCCAACCCTTTTATGTTCATCACACTTTATATCAATAGCTTCTACAGGTGTAAAATATAATCTACCATTACTCAAAAAAGAGACAATAACTGCAAGAACACCTCCTAAAGGAAAAGAGTTGATTGGAATGATTGTAAGATTCATAAAATGTAACTTAAGAGGGAAGTGAGCCCTTTTACTCCATCCATAACGTTTGATAGTCCAGATTTTATGGACCACATCAGCACCATATTTACGAGCAACCCATTTATGGCCAAAATAATGGACTAATACAACTAAGGCAACACTCGCTGAAACACGCACAAAATTACCAAGCCAGTCACCAAGTTGAAACAGTTTTGATTTATCATCAAAAGCGAATACAAATGTTACAATCAGAATTGTGATGATAAAATCTCTTATTTGCTTAACCATTTTCAAATTTTTTCTTTAACAATTTTATGATATCTTTTTCATGGCCTGCGCCGACCACGGCAACTATACTCCTATCAGTAGACATTAATTTATATAAACCTTTTGACATGAATTTATTCCTATCATCAATAAGAACTTTATAGAATGAAGGGTAATCAGCTTTGATCTTGCTTGTAAGCTTCTCAATTATTGCTTCACTAGGAACCTTCCTGAGATCAAACTTGACAATAGGCTTCCTCAGAATTATACCTTTTATGATGTCCCACACAAATCTTAACTTTTCCTTCCAGGTAATAGACTTACTCAGCTTCTTGAGAGTTATACGGATATCCTGATCTATCAGAGCAATATCAGCCCCTATTTTCTTTGCAGTCTGAGCAGCTTTAACCATATCAGAGCCAGGAGGTGTCCCTACCAGTTCACCTAACTTTTTCTCAACCCAAGCACCAATTAGATTGATTAAGAATCCTTTAAAGCCAAGAATCTTGATATCTGTCAGTTTCAGCTTACGTTTTTTGTTAGAAATTAAAGAAAGAAAACGGAGAGGGTCAAGCTCTAGAGCTACAATATTAGGATTATTGCCCAATATTACCTTCTCAACAATCTGAACACTTTCGATAGCGATGTGAGAGGTTCCGATAATGGTAAGGTTTCTATACTTTCTCATAATTAATTAACAACAATATTTAAATACTTAAAAATATTTCCTATAATCATAACAAAGGAGGGGATTGAAAATATGGCACTTAAATTAAAAAACCTAACAGACATATATGATATGAGAGTTTATACCGACCAGGGAGATTACTTTGGAGATATCGAAGAAAGTATTCTAGCATCAAATAAAATATTTGGTTGGAGAATAAAAGCGACAAAAAGCTCATTTCTGACAAAAGTGCTAGGCGGCGCAAAAGGCGTAATTGTTCCACATCAGTTAGTAAAAGCTGTCGGGGATATTGTGATAATATCAAAAGCCGCAATACCTAGCTACGAAGATAAAGAAGAGGAAGAATCAGAATAAACAAAGGTTTATATAATATTAAATACTAAAAATCAAATATGGCAATGAGTCCGTTAGCAGGAGCAATTGAATTTTTAAAAGACTTTGGTTTTTATGATGTAGTACTACCATTTCTTCTTGTTTTTACGATAGTATTCGGAGTCTTGGAGAAGACCAAACTATTCGGAACAGAAGACAAGAAACCTAAAAAGAACATCAATGCTATGTTAGCATTTGTAATAGCACTATTCTTTGTGGCATCAACAGAACTTGTAGCAGGTGCTAGAGAACTTCTACCAAATGTAGTAGTCTTACTAATCACATTGATGAGTTTCATGATGCTAGTAGGATTCTTCTATGCAGATAAAGAATTTAGCTTTGAGAATAATACCTTCTGGAAAGTATCCTTAACAATAATATTCTTTATAGGGATTGTACTCCTTTCCATGCACGCATTTGTACCAGACATATTAGAAGGCTTAGGAAGTTTCTGGACATCAACTACAGGCGTGACAATAATGTTTATGGCAATAATTGTTGCAACAATATTCTTTGTAACTAAAAGCAAATCTTCAGGCGGTGATTAAAAAATGGCAATCGATCTTAAGGGCGGAATAGAACAATTAGAATCAATGGGGTTCTATGAAATAGTTTTACCTTTCTTATTAGTATTCACATTAGTATTTGCAGTGCTAGAAAAAGCAAAACTATTCGGAGCAGCAAGCAGAAAATTCAATGCAATAATTGCTTTGGTTGTAGGCTTACTCATAGTTAGGCAAGGAACAATAGTAGAATTCATAAATATATATTTACCAAATGTTTCAGCAGTAATCATTGTATTCCTAGGATTCCTAATCATAATGGGCTTATTTGGTGTAGGACACAGCGCATTTAAAGGTGCTTTTATGTTCTTTTTAGTAGTCCTAGCAGTAGGTGGAGGAATCTGGGCACTTACACAAGCAGCAGACACAACAATTGAGCTGCCTTGGTTGGACTTCGAATTTTCAATATCAGATTCAGATGCAGGAGCGCTGATTGTGATAGGTATGGTGTTGTTAGTCCTAATGGTTGCTGTAGGATATAAACCCCAACAGGGCGGAGTAAAGAAATTATTCAAGACCATGTCAGAGGCAGGAGACGCATTCGCTGGAAAAAGAATAGACGAATAAAATGGCAACAATATTAGACTCATCATTATTAGACCATTTCATCCCAATATTTGTTTTTCTATTTGTTTTTATAGTATCTTATTCAGTTCTTCTGAAAACAAGGATATTGGGAAATAATAAAGGTTTGATATCTGTAGCTTCCTTCTCAGTATCGTTGCTTTTTATAGTAACACAATCAGCAGTAGATCTGATACAGCTTATCACACCATGGTTTGTGGTCTTCATAATCGTCTCGATGTGCATTCTAGTAGTCTTTATGTTCTTAGGTGTAAAGCCTGAAACAATAGCAGAAGCAGTATCAAGTGAAAGTACAGTGTGGATAATCATAATCATAATGATTGTACTATTCGGCTTAGCATTGACCAAAGTGGTAGGGCCTAGCATAGCAGAAATAACCCAAGGAGAAAGCGGCACAGACGATAGCTTTATGGGTAAGATAGGAGTACTGTTATTCCACCCTAAAATTATTGGAGTACTATTTATACTTCTGGTAGCATCATATGCGATAAAAGGAATAACGCGATAGGAATTATCTTTTCAATTACTTTTTCTTTTGAAGATCTTGTGTAATCCTCTGTAACTCTTTAATGTTAGTTGTCAAAGGTTCCATGATTTTACCAAACACCTGCTCTAAAGCAGCCATCTCATTACCAACCTTGCTTATTCCCTTCTGGTATTCATCAACTTTCCCTATCATAGCAGCCTGTAATTTTGTAAATCTATCATCCATCCTTAGAACTTCTTGTTTAATTGAAGCAATATCATCTTCTACTTTACTTTTCCAAAGAGTAATATCACCTATACTCGCGACAACTTCCTGCCATCTCTCATCAATAATAGACTCTGCTACCTCCTGTATAGACTCAATATCCATTGAACCAGCAGGCATTTGTGGGGCACCCTGTTGGAACATCTGAGGTTGTTGTTGAAATGACTCTGATGGTTGTTCAGGTGCAGGAGCTTCTGCTCCAGGACTAGGAACAGGAAGAGGCATCTCGCCACCCCTTTCATTTTGATATTGGTTTAGTGCTGAAGGTTTCATACCTGGTTCTGCACCTTCAATAGGAGAGATACTTCCAGGAGCCATTCCTGGAGGAGGCACTGTACCTTCTACACCTCCTTTAATATCTGCCTGATTAATCGCTTCAGAAACTTGTTGAGAATTAAATCCTTTTTG
>JAHIPG010000289.1 GCA_018894775.1 Nanobdellota archaeon | reverse complement strand
AAGAACACAAAAAAGAAATAAGAAAAGCGTATAGGAAAATAAAAAAACTTATTGAGACAGAATACTACATAAAAAAAGCAAAGAGCCTTAAGCTGAAAGAAAACCCCTACATCGACAGAGAGCTTTTAGAAGAGCTTGAAGCAATCAAGATACATTTCGAAAAAAAATTCCTCCGGCTAGATAAAGAAACAAAAAAAGACCTGTACAAAAACTTTCTAATCGACTTCGCATACAATACAACCTCCTTAGAAGGGAACACAATAACACTGGACCAAACAGACAAACTGATAAGGGAAAACCTCACACCAAAAAATAAAGATCTAAGAGAAATATATGACCTTAAAAACACAGAAAAAGTCTTCTTCAAACTGCTCGAATCAGATGAAGAAATCAGCCATAAAACCCTCATAAGCATCCATGATGAGCTTATGGAAAACATAGACAAAAGAAAAGGATACAGGACAAGAGACACAAGAGTTTTAAGATCAAGGTTTGATGCAAGCCCCCCTGAATATATCAGGATAGACCTTGACATACTCATGAAATGGCATGAAAGAAACAGGAAGAAGACGCATCCATTCGTGCTGGCAGCCCTATTCCACCAGAAATTCGAGAGGATACACCCTTTCGCTGACGGAAACGGCAGGGCAGGAAGGATACTAATGAACCGCATGCTGATGAGAGAAGGATACCCGCCTACCATAATAAGAAAATCAAGGAGAGGAGAATATCTCGATTCCATGGCTGTTGCCAACAAAAAAGACCTAAAAGAGGAAAATCCGAGATATTTCAGAAGGCTTATCAAATTCCTTGCTGAAGAGATAATATCAAGCTACTGGAACAACTTCCTAATCTAGTTACCCCTTACATTTAAAAAATAAAATATAAAGGGTAAAATCTCTTTCTTACAAGTCTCGTTAATGCAAGGGAAAAGTCTCGTTGATGCATGTGAGAATGGGTTACAGTGCTGCAATAGGAGGAATAACTGAAATGCTGTCTTAATGCCAAAGATTGATGATTGCTGAAAGCCAGGTACCGCTAATGATTGGGTGTTGCGCAGGGTTTTGTTCAAGACTGAAGGATTTATATACAAATAATACTACTGAAATAACATGATAAAACCAATCATCATATCAGGACTGCTAGGAGGCGTAGGAGGATTCGTAAGAAGCCTGGTAGGACTATCAAAAGCCTTCTCAGCAGGAAGAAAACTAAGATTCACATACTTCTTCGTAACAATGACAATAAGCATAGCAGTAGGATGCTTCGCAGGAGTCATCTTTAACTATGATTATAAATTCAGCATGCTGGCAGGATACGCAGGAACAGACATTCTAGAAGCAGGGTACAAATCAAAATCTGTACAGAAAGGATACACTAATGTTAAGAAGTTTTTGTTCAAATAAGGTTTTGGAGTTCAACGTAGTTCTTACATACGTTCTCCCCGTTCCCTAAGTGGCATGTTCGGGAGGAAGAGAAGGTTTTTGTTATCTAAAGCAATTTAATGCCATCTTTAATTATCTCATCCACAAGCTTATTCTTTTTCTTTTTTAAATCATCGAATTCTTTTTCAGAATAATAATGTGGCTGCATCTTTGCCCTGAACCTTTTATCTAACTTATCAACAATGTCAGTTATAACAAGTTCATCATTGACATCTTTCTCCTTGAGGATAATTGCAACGTCTATGTCTGAACCTTCATGGAAAGTCCTCTTCGCATAAGAGCCGAACAGGATAATATCCTTCAGATTTTCAAGATCCACGTTAGTCAATTCATAAACAAATTCCCTAAGGATTGTCATCGTCCTAAAATCAGGCTTGTTAAGCTTGCTTTCCTCCAACCTTATGATGTTGAGTATGCTCTCCGTAAAAGGATTCGCAAGGTTAAGCTTATAGTTGTAAGTCTTCCCTATCTTATTTGCCAGGATTATATTAAAGGCTGTCAGCAATAACAGGAATTTTGTCAAGACCTTATTCCCCAACTTAGTAAGATCCTGTATCTCTTTTCTAGTCACAGCCTTACCAGGAGCTTCTGCCAAGACAAACAAAATCCTCCATGCACTCTTTGTTCCTAAACATACGTCCAATAGCATTATTCTAACAGGCCCTCCATGATTCTTACTTTTCTTCCATTTTCCACTTAGGTGTATTTAATGTTTATTTATTTATAAATACTTCCACTTTAGTGTATTATATAGAGCACTTAAGTGGTTTATAAGGTTTTTGGTTTATCGTAGAT
Source organism: Nanobdellota archaeon (assembly GCA_018894775.1). Lineage (GTDB taxonomy): Archaea > Nanobdellota > Nanobdellia > SCGC-AAA011-G17 > VGLX01 > JAHIPG01. Next base: position 98 of record JAHIPG010000289.1, on the reverse strand, counting down.
ATTCTCGTAGTTTTCCTCGTTCGCTAATTGGCACGTACGTCATTCAAGAATTTGTTTTACTTTATTTACAAATATCACTGTTTTTATTTTTAATTTTT
>JAHIPG010000288.1 GCA_018894775.1 Nanobdellota archaeon | reverse complement strand
TTTATTGCATCAAAAGGACATTTATGCACGCAGATGCCGCATCCGACACATAATTTCTCGGATATAACAGGCTTTCCATCCTCACCCATGATTATTGTTTCATCTCCAGTCCTGACCCTTGGACAGTATTTTATGCATTCGGATGCGCAGTTTCTCGGCTGACACCTGTCTTTCAGCATTATGGCAATCCTCATATAAATGGTAAACAGATTGAAAGCATAAAAAGGTTTATTTACCTCGGAAACGGGCTAATATCTGTCCTTGAAACAACGCTATTTCCCTTCTTTTTTCCCTTATTTTTTTGATAAGTTTTATAGCAAACATTTAAAGATGATAGTGGGAACTAAAAACCACGCTATTTCTCTAAAGTATCCAATCTCGGTTCATGCTTTCTCTATAATCAGTTTATTCCCCTCAATTTTGACGGTTATATCAGTTGTTTTCTTACGGTCAAAAGGGAATGTTCCATCTTTGACGACATCTGCAGGGATGGATGCGAACATAGTGTGAGCAGTCCCGCTCCTGTATATTTTGCCTTTGCCTTTTAACATAGGATGTCAAACTTGTATCGATAGTAAAATACTTATAATTACTTTGCGTTATCTACCCTGTAAATTGCTTAGTAAAATACTGAGTAATATATAATAAATCATTGAAGGATATGATATATGGCTAAAAAAGAAGAAACCAACGATGTTATTCAATACCTAATACCTAATTTAGAGAAGGCTGATGTTCCTAAAGAAAATTGCAAATTTGACACAACAACCGACAAATCTGGACGTTTACGAGGAGACGGTTGGATTTCACGGAAAAAACAAAAAGACACTGACTTTTGGGAAAATATTATTGGGCTCGTTGAGGCAAAACATCGTAAATGCGTATTAGGGGATATGGATTGGCGGGATGCGATGATGCAAGGTAAAAAGAAAGCCGAGAAACAAGGATTGAATTATTATATTGTAACAAACTGCATTGATATGTTTCGGTTTTACAATAGATTTACTGATGATAATATTTATCTTGACGGCAGGCTTCTTACACGACCTCAATCACTTGAGGTATTAGAAAAAATTCAGACACAAGTAAACAAAGATAATTCATCTGTGACTCATAAAACAACCATAGTCATGACAACTGTTCCAGAGTCTAAATTCAAAAAATCTCTAAAGAAAATAGAACATGTATATCGTTCGTGTGCAATAGTAGATGATGCATGTATTGACCCGACAGTAAGTTTTGTAATTTTCAAATATATTGGTGAAGAGGAAAAAATAAAACGAACTCTTCCTACAAGGTTTAAGATTTGGGATGAATATGGCAAAAATAAAGAAGATTTTATAGGAGATTTTAAGTTAGCACAAAGTATCTTCGATGAAGTAAAAGAATATGCGGATTTTAAGACTTTAGTGGGTTTTTCCGAAAAATTGGAGAATGAGCATTATAAACAAATTTATGAGGAATTAGACTCGTATCATTTTCACGGCTGTAACTTCGATATTTTCGGCTCGGTTTATGAAGAGTATGCCTCGGACACAATGAAGAGGGATTTTGGTAAGTTTTATACTCGACGGCATATTACAGGAATGGTCGCTCGTTTACTATTACGTAATGAGATTAATCCATATACTGAGTTAAAAATATGTGACCCTGCTTGTGGAACTGGGGGATTTTTAACTGAAGCCTATAAGGTGTTGAGACAAAACTATAAAGATCATAATAAATTGAATGATAAAGTAGAAGAAAAATTAACACGAAATACTTTTTGGGGTTTTGATAATGATGATAAATCTGTTGCAAGAACAAAGTTGAATATGTTTCTTGTTGGAGATGGACATGTTCATATATACCTAAATGATTCTCTTGTTGGTTGGAATCCAAATAAACAATGGGAAGAAAATCAGTTTAATTATATTTTAACCAATCCTCCAATAGGTGATTATAAAGGTAAGGCAGACATTAAGAATTTTGATTTTACAAACAATAAACGCTATGAACTTTTATTTCTTGAAAAGGTTATAAAGGCGACAAAATATGGTGGGGAGATAGCGATAGTTACATCTGACGGAACATTAGAAGCACCAACACATGAAAACTTCCGCAAAAAAGTTTTAGAGCGTTGTAATATAAATGCGATTGTATCTCTTACTAAATTTGCATTTGCACCTTACACAAAGGAAAAGACCTATATCCTATTTATGCAGAAGAAACAAAAAGACGATATTGGGAGTTTTCAAGAGACACCTATTTGGCATTATATTGTAGACTATGATGGATTTGCCAATAGTGATAAAAGGTATAAAACAAAATGGCATAATGATTTAGTCGAGCTTGAAGATTTGTTTGTCGGAGCGGTCACATTAGGAAAACGTTATAAAACAAATAGAGAAGATTTTGACAAAAATCGTAGTAAATTTGAACGTAAAGTCAACCACAAAGAAAAAGAAGAGGAGCTTGAGGGAATGAAATGTAAATTTGTTGAGATGAAAGAGGTAAACGAGGAAAACTTCCATTATCTATTGAGCGAGTTTCATTTGAGAAACTACGAAATTAAAACAATCTCTTTAGAAGAATTTGATAAAAAATTGATGGGATACAAGAAACGATTAAGGGAGGTGGTCTTAGGTGACTTCTAATAACTTATATCACAAGTATTATAAAATTACTGATGTGTTCAATTTAAATCAAGGACACCAGATTACTGAGGAAGAAATTTATAATGATATGGGAAATATACCAATTTACACAGGTCAAAATAAATTAGTAGGTTATGTAAGTGAGCCTATCGTCAGGGATGATGACTTACCTTGTATCTCATATCCGACAAAAGGTCAAGTGGGTGAGATGTATATCAAAAAAGAACATTTTAATGCTAACAACACCGCTATATTAATACCTAAAAAGAAGTTTAGAGGCAAAATAAATCTGGCTTGGTTTATATCTGTTATGAAGCAAAAAATAAAAAGAGAATCCAATTCAAAATTCGGCGTAGGTTATATTGGGAAAGAACTAATGAACCGTGTCTCTTTTTATTTACCATCCAAAGAAGTTCAAGATAGCATTGCGAAATCTTATTCAAAATGTCTCAAACTCAAGAGTGAAACTGTCAATAATATCCAAGTATGTAATGAATATTTGGAACAAAAAATAGAATATCAACCCAAATTCACAGAAATAATATCCAGAATATTTGATGTTTATGGGGGTAACAGTGGTCTCAAAGAGGAATTTATTTACAATAATCTACCATTATCTAACAAGGATGCTGTTGAGGTTTATTCTGGTGCAACACTGAGTGAAAATAGGTTGGGCAGAGTAGCAAAAAACGCTATTTTACCAAATGGTAAGAAGTTAAAATTATTTCAAGAGAAAAGCATTTTAGTATCACGTAAAGGTAAAGCAGGTTCAATGACACATATGACAGATGACATTTACACCATAAATGATGATGCCTATGTTCTCATACCTAAATCTAAATGGAAAGATAAAATAAACATTGAGTGGTTTACTTATCAATATCAACCTCTCTTTTTAAATATTGCCACATCCAAGAGTGATAATGCAACATTCAACAAAAAGTGGCTGTATAGGGTTAAAGTCCAGACACCAGAGATTAGTATGCAAAATGATATTATGCAAAACATATCGGCAATCAAGCAACTAATAGAAAAGCTAAAGATAACAGATAATAAATTAACCGAGCTATTAGACCATACAATAACATGAGATAATTAACTGCAATAGCGACAAAGAATAGGGAAAATTATAATAAAACAGCAGTGCGTTTAGATGATAGGAGGAATAAGAAAATGGTAAAGGGTGAAGGAAGTTTTAGGATGTGGGTGAGATGAGAAGAAAGAAGAAAGAGTTGAATAAATGGAGAAAATGCGGTGAAAAGGTATAAAAAGGTTAATAATCCTTTAACGAAATACCATAACCGAATGAAAAAATTCTTGATTATTGCCCTGCTCATAACCCTTATTCTTTCTTCAACAGGATGCATAGATACATATCTTGGAAAGGAGATGCTTGGGGAAAGGGTTGAAAAAGAGGAACACA
>JAHIPG010000287.1 GCA_018894775.1 Nanobdellota archaeon | reverse complement strand
TTTCCAAGTATGAAAATTGCACTGAATCCTATAGCATACAGAAGTATGCAGGCAATATATACTGCAGCTTCAAGATTATTGAATAAATAATAGAAAGGATATACAAAAAATGACCAGCCAGGAGGATAAGCCTCAAAAAGTCTGAATCCATTATACCAATCCGGAACAATATTCAAATATCCATATTTTGCTAAAAAATATATTTCTGGAATATGGTCTGATAAATCACCTATCTTAAGTATAGAGCAATTTATTAACAGCTTTGTAAAAGAGATAAACTTTGATAAGAAAATAATAATTAACCCTATTATACCAAATAAATAATATTTTTCTTTAAGCCGATATTTTGAATTTAAACCCATTTAATAATATCATTTGTTGATTATTTTTAATACTTTTGGAATTGACAATCTTAATTCAGAAATATTTAAATACTCTCTTCTTTTTTAAATTTAAAATGGGGGGATACATATGAAATGTTTAGTTACAGGGGGCGCAGGATTCATAGGAAGTCATGTTGCAGAAGAATTAGTTAAATTAGGACATGAAGTTGTAGTTATTGATGATCTTAGCGGAGGATTTGAAGAAAATCTTCCTTCAGGCGCTGTTTTTGTAAAAGGAAGCGTATGTGATCATAAATTAATCAATGACTTGTTTGGAAAATACAAATTTGATTATGTTTACCATCTTGCAGCTTATGCTGCTGAAAATTTAAGCAATTTTATTAAAAGATTCAATTATCATAATAATTTAATAGGAAGTGTTAATCTGATAAATGCATCTGTTAATCACAATGTTAAATGTTTTGTTTTTACCTCTTCAATAGCTGTTTATGGGCATAACCAAACACCTATGGCTGAGGAATTAACACCTGAACCTGCAGATTCTTATGGTATCGCTAAGTATGCTGTTGAACAAGAATTAAAAAGATGCAAAGAGTTTTTCGATTTAAACTATATAATTTTTAGACCTCATAATGTTTATGGAGAAAGACAGAATATGGGGGACAAATATAGAAACGTATTGGGGATATTTATCAACCAATTACTAAAAGGAGATTCTATGACTGTATTTGGTGATGGTGAACAAACAAGAGCATTTACATACATAGGAGACATAGCACCAACTATTGCAAAAGCTCCATTTGTTGAGAAAGCATATAATCAGGTATTCAACATAGGTGCTGACAAGCCTTATTCTGTTAACCAGATTGCTGATTATATTGCTGAAGCGATGGGAGTCGAAAAAAAGACTGTCAATTTAGATGCCCGGCATGAAGTTGTTAACGCATTTTCAGATCACAGCAAACTAAATAGTATTTTTGGTCATGGATCTGAAGCTGATTTGAAAGAAGGCATCAGAAAAATGGTTGAATGGTCAAAAAAACAAGGATTTAAGAGTAGTAAAAAATTTGAAGGTGTTGAAATCCTGAAAAATATGCCTCCTTCTTGGTTAGAGGATTACGTGCAGAGTTAGATTAAGAAGTTGAAAAAGAAGGAAAAATAAGTTAGAATTCTTTTAGTTTTTTTTCTATTTCTTTTTTGAGTTTGTTTATGTGGAGTTCGAATTGTAATTTTAGTTTGTTCCAGTCTTCGTATTTTAGGAGTTGTCCTCTGTAGTTGATTGCGTTTCTTTTTAGTCTTGCTGTTTCTAGGAAGTTCCAGTCTAGGTCTAGTTCTGGATGTTTTAGGCATATGTATGCGTTTTTGCATTGATGGTTTTCTGCTATTATTTTGTCAAAGAGAAGGTATGTTTCTATTAGCCCTCTGAGTGATTCGTAATAGTCTCTGAAGACGAATGTCCAGTCTGTGCTGTTTTTCTTTATGTTTTTTGATTTTTCTTTGATGAATTCTAATCCTTTTTCTGCTATGTTTTTTAGAGATTTTATTAGTTCTATGTCTATTTCATTCTTTTCTTTTACATTTCCTGTAGTTAAGCATTTGTTGTAAGTTTGTTCTAGATCATCTAGGTCTATTTTCATTAGCTTACCTTCATAAAGTCCTGTATTGTTCCTTTTATTATGTATCCGTTGATTACGTTTTTTATTAGTCCTGTTTTGACTTTTTTTATTTCTTCTTTTGATTGAAATGTGTGTAGTTCTATGTTTCTGTGAAGTTTTGTTTCATATTTATGTTTATCTATTCCTTTAGATTTTCCGTATATAAAAATGTCTATGTCTGAACTTTTGTACCAATCTCCTCTTGCTATGCTTCCGAATATTATTGCTGTTTTTATTTTTTTTAGGCTTATTATATTGCTTATGAGTCCGCTTTGGTATAGTTTGTTTAGTATGTATAGTTTTTTCTTTGCTTTGTATGCTGGGTTGTCGGTTCCGCAGGTGAAGTAGGGGAATTTTCCTTTTTCTTTTATTCTTTTGATTAGTTCTTCTTTTTGGTATTTTTTTAGCCATTTATTTATGGCTGCTCTTGTCATGTTTGTTTCTTTGACTATTTCTTCGAAATGCCAGTGTTTAAGAGGGCTGTTTCCTAATATTAGTTCTAGTATTTGTTCTTCTTTACTTGGACTTCCCATAAAATAGTATATGTAAGGTATACTATTTAAAACTTTCTATTTTTAGAATAGCACTCCTGTTCACACTATACTTCTTAATAAGAAGCAAGTTTAAAGAAAGGTATTTAGAAAAAGAAGAAAAAGAATTGAAGAAAAAGACTGGACGGTTAGAAAGAAAACAAAGAAAAGAAGAAGCAATGTTACAAAAAATACTAAAGCAGTTAAAAAAGAAGAAAGAATAGCTCTTTCTTTTTTAATATGTTCTATGAGGTATGTGAAAGTTTTGAATCAAAAGATTTATATATAACTAA
>JAHIPG010000286.1 GCA_018894775.1 Nanobdellota archaeon | reverse complement strand
TGTTTGCTAGTTCTACTATTGCTTCTTCTCCTTCTCCTATACAGATGACATCCAGATTTTCTTTTTCTATTGATTGTGGTGAGAATGTGATGAATGGTCCACCCATGAATGTTATTATTTTTGGGAATTTTTCTTTTATTATTTTGTTTAACTTGAAGTAATCGTGTTGGCTGCCGGTTATAACGCTGTATGCTATGATATCTGGTTTCCATTCTTCAATTTTTTTGATATAGTCTTCTTCTGTTGTGACCAGATCTGTTTTGTGCTTTGATTTTTTCAGCTGGGCTGATAAGTACATGATTCCTAATGGTGCGATTACGAATGGTTGGGTTATGAATAATATTTTCATTTTCTTATTAGTTTGACTATAGCATCATATACTTCTTGTACCTGGATAAGGTCCATACAGTTCGGTTTCTTGTCACATTTTGTGTTATAGCAGCCTAAGCAGTCCATATCTGGCACTATCTTAACACCTCTGCCATATAGTTCTATTTCTCTGGCACTTGTTGGTCCGAATAATGCCGCAACAGGTTTTTTCATAGATATCGCAATGTGCATAGGTGCAGTGTCTCCTGTTACTACAACATCACAAAGATTGACCAAATATGAAAATTCGCTTAAGCTATGATATCTTGTTGCGTCGATTATAGGGATTTTTACTTCTTTTTCTATCTCATAAGCATTCTTGATCATCATTTGTCTGTATATGTCAAAGTTTCTTTCTACTTCTAAGAGTCCTCCAAGAAGTATCACTTTTGCTCCTAATTCATAGCTTAATTTGTTGATTAGCTCGATAAATTTTTCAGTGTGCCATTTTTTTAGAGGCCATCTTGGTGAAGCTCCTGTATTGATTCCAATCAGAGTGTCTGTTGATTTTATGTCATATTTTCTCATGAATTCTGTTACGAAATTAGCATCTACACTATTTAGAACAACGCTGTATTCTTCCCCATTATATGGTAATGCTATAGCTTCAAACATCATCTGTTGGTAGCTTTTTTGGTTTTTTTTGTTAAGATTATCATTGATTCCGTTTTCGTATAGGTATTGTGCTTCTTCGTTGAAAAATATTGTTTTTCCATTTTCATCAGATCCGAATCCTAATTTTTTTGGTGATTTTACCAGCATTGCTATGGATGTGCTTGGCGGATCCTTATCCAGATTGATTACCAAATCATATTTTTCTACCTGTAGCCTTGCTAACGTATCTGTATTGTATATCAGAACTTCGTCCAGTAATTGGTGTCCTTCAAGAACTTCTTTTGAATCTTCTTTTATCAACCAAGCTATATGGTGGTTTGGGCATTTTTTTCTTAGTGCTGGAAGAATTGTTGTTGTTCTTATTACGTCTCCTAGTGCTCCTACTTTGATTATTAGTATTTTTTTCTCTATTGGTTTGTAGAATTTACATTTAGAACAGTCTTCTATCTTGTGTGTTTTGTGATATGTGCAAGGTATATGTCCTTTGAAGTATTTGCATTCTCTTTTTAGTTTCATTGTAACACACCATTTGGTATGAACAATTCATACCAAAAGCCTTTTTAAAGTTTTATGTTGTAAATTAATTAAGTTTAAAACTAGAAATTTAGATGGTTTAAAAACCTATTTTTTCTTTTTTATTGCTCGTTCGAGCCTCATTTTTGTATACAGTGCTGCTTCCAAATCTTCAAAATAACCATTAAGCACCGTTGCAAATGAATGTCTCCAAACTTTATTATCTTTCATCTCCAAACACATCTTAAAGAGAGATAATTTCTCAACTAATTCTTTTTTCTTTATAATATCAGCCTCAAGCCAATCTTTCCAAAATTTTATTTCGTACTCATCATCTTTCTTTTTTACCATTTTATTAGTAAGTAAGATTTGATTATTTATAAATATAGCAGTCAAAATTTCCGAAAAATAGAAAGAAAATTCGATATTCTGGATCTAACAGAAGGAACAATCTACGAAATACTACACACAGAAACAGAACAAAAATACAAAGAAAAAACCAAGAAGTATCCAAAAGAACTGAGAGTGATAAAGATACGATGCTAAAATTTAACTAAAACTGATATGATCTTCTTCACTTAAACGAACTTGATGCTTCATATCCCACCACAAATATTTAGCATAATTAACATCCTCAAGACTAGCTTCACTAGACAATAATTTACTGATATTTTTCTTAAATAAGTGTTGTGAACGTTCAACAGCCATCTTAGTTGAATTCCCTTTCAAAATAGAAATAACAACTTCATTAGCAGGGTCTAAAAATAATTTTACAGTATCATCTTTAAAAGGGTGAGTTACAAGCTTAGGATTATAAACAAAAATAAAATCCTCATCATAACCAATATAATCTAAAACTCCAGCCTTCATACTTTCCTTCCCTAATTTTTTTGCAGACTTACAGGAAATAGCATAGACTATCTTAGATTTAAGCAAGTTCTCATTCTCTCCAGCCTTAACTAAAATTTCATTTTTATGTCCACCAATACGATCATAATGACCATGCCCATTAAAAACAACAAAAGAAGGCTTTTTCTTTTTTATCACACTCGTAACTTCTT
>JAHIPG010000285.1 GCA_018894775.1 Nanobdellota archaeon | reverse complement strand
CAATGATGGTGAACATCATATAGGATTTTACCTTTCAGCTTTGATAAATAAGATTATTCAGCCTGATGATGTGATAACGCTTAATATTACTGAAGAGGTAGATGGCTTAGGAACTAAACTCCAGCATGGCACTCTTATTGTCAATGGTGATGTTGGTGATGATGTTGGCCATGCTATGGCTGGTGGCAAGCTGATAGTTAAGGGCAACATAGCTTCTAGTGTAGGTTATTGTATGGAAGGTGGAGAGATTCATATAAATGGTTGTATGGAGGATTTTCAAGAGGATAGTATACTAAAGGGTAAATTATACCATAGAGGTAAGCTGATTGTTTCAAAATGAAATTTCCAAAAAGTTTCAGGCCAGAGAAAGATCTGGATAAGAAGATTGAAGAGCTTATTAATCTGGATAAGAATCTGGATAAATCTTTTGAAAGACCGAATCCTGGTGCTGTGAAGAGATTATTGGATAGCTGTGAAGAATATGTGGAAATAATTAATTCAAAAAGTGATTCAAGAGGTGTAAATCGTGAGGCATATTATCTTGCAAAGAGAATGGATTATACTTTGGAAGATTTGAAGATATTGGCTCAATGTTTTAGGGTTAGGGATGATACTTATCTGGATGTAGGTTTCTACTTGTCATCAATGACAAATAAGGTAGTTCCGGAATGGGGCAGTACAACGTTAGTGGTTAATGAGGCACTAAATGGGATTGGTGCATTTCTTAAGAATATCTCATTGACCATTGAGGGTAACGTGTACTGCTTCGCCGGAGCCCATATGCTTGAAGGAGAACTCATCATCAAAGGTAATTCTGGATTGTTTACAGGCTACGGGATGAGTGGTGGAGAAATTATTGTTAAAGGTAATTGTGGAATCAATACTGGCTGTTTGATGAAAGGCGGAATCCTAAGGGTTGAAGGCAACATAGAAAGGATTTTTGATAATTGTCAGGGTACTGTCTATCAGAAAGGAGAGCAGGTGAGGCCAAGATGAAACTGCCAAAAACGTTCAGGATGGAGAAGGATTTGGATGGTAAGATTGATGATTTGTTGAGTTCGGAATCTTTAGTCTATGATCCTAGGTTGGTTGAAGATTTGTTATGTGTTGGTGAGGAGTTTTTAGAACATGAATGGGCTAATTATGAAGGATTTTATCATGCAGGTGTAGATTTGGTAAGCGAGTTGAAATATGGTTTGAAAGATGTAGAAGAGTTAAGTAAAAGGATAAAACATGGGCAAAGCAAGCTTTTAGGAATATATCTTTCAGTCTTGATCAATAAAAAAATAACAGAAAAAGATATTGTTACGCTCACTTTAGAAGAGAAGCTTGATGGTGTAGGGATGTATCTTCAGAAAGGAACGCTAATAATCAACGGTAATGTGAATGATAGTGCAGGGTATGGTATGAGGGGTGGTGAGTTGGTTGTTGAAGGAGATGCGAATAACTATACAGGCTGTTACATGATGGGTGGTGGGTTGGTGGTTAAAGGAAACGCAAATGATTTCACAGGATATTTTATGGGGGGTGGTGAGCTGGTTGTTAAAGGGAATGCAAATGATTACACAGGATATTTTATGAAAGGTGGTAATTTGGTTGTTGAAGGGAACGCGAATAATAATACAGGACGTTGCATGGAAAATGGTAAGATAGTGGTTGAAGGAAATGCAAATTACATTATAGGATCTTATATGGAAGGGGGTAAGATAGTGGTTGGAGGGAAGATAAGCGGTATAAGTAATGATTTTAGAAGTGGTGTTATAATCGAGGGTGGTAGGATTAGGAGGGATTGTTGACGGATGAAATTTCCAAAAACGTTCAGGCCAGGGAAAGATTTGGATGGTAAGATTGAGGATTTACTGAGTTTGGAATCTTTAGTTTATAATCCTGAGGTGATTAATGCTTTGTTAGCTGTTGGTGAAGAGTTTTTAGAAAACAAATATGATGATTATGAGAATTTTTATGATATTGGTGTAGGGTTGGTAAGGGGGTTGAGATATGGTTTGAAGGATGTGGAGGAGATGAGTAAAAGGATAAAATATGGGCAAAGCCGGTTTTTAGGGGTTTATCTTTCAGTTTTGGTTAATAAGGTGATAACAGAAAAAGATATTGTTACACTTACTTTGGAAGAAAAACTTAATTGTATAGGGATGTATTTGCAGAAAGGAACATTAATAATCAAAGGAAATACGATTGATTATACAGGACGTGGCATGAAAGGTGGTATGCTGATAGTTGAAGGTAACGCTAATAACACCACAGGATGTTACATGGAAGGTGGTAATCTGATAGTTAAAGGAAATGCGAATGATGCCACAGGAGGTTCTATGGTGGGTGGTAAGCTGATAGTTGAAGGGAATGCGAATGATGACACAGGATATTATATGTCAGGTGGTGAGTTAGTTGTTGAAGGTAACGCGAAGGACTACACAGGACATGGTATGGTGGGTGGTGAGTTGGTGGTTGAGGGGAAAATAAAATCTATAAGTGGCTATTTTAAAAAAGGGATTATAGTTGAGGGTGGGAAGGTTAGGAGGGATTATTGACGGATGAAACTGCCAAAAACATTCAGGATGGAGAAGGACTTGGATGGTAAGATTAAGAGTTATCTGACCAAAAAAAAGATTCAGTTCGATCCTTATGACCATAAAGGTATTGCTGAGGATGTTAGGACTTATGTTCGTATGGCTGTTGCTGATAAGCTGCATGAGGCAAGAGTTGATTGGCTTGATATCGCGGATTCGATTGGTTATCCTGAAAAGATAGACTATGCTTTTTTGGATGAGATTGAAAAGAAGATAGATTGTATTTATTTGGATGAGGTTGCGAAAAAATTTGTTCAGGGGTCTATAGATAATGCATCTAAAAGGGATTGGTTCAGGCAGTATGTCTTCAATGTCTATACTGCAAAGATGAATAAGAATGAGAATTTGGATTTTATGGATTTTAAGCAACTTGTTGATACTATAGTTAGGATTAGGTGGGAGAAATATGAAATTTCCAAAAACATTTAGGATAGAGAAGAATCTTGATGGTAAGATTGAAGATTTGATTACTAATAATCCTGCTATTGTTAAGACTCTTTTTAAGAAGCATGATAAGTTTATTGAGGATATTTTTGATTATGAGACCTGTCCTGGGAAGTATGATGCTTGCCAGGAAAGTCTTAAGGATTTTCATTATGAGATTTCACATATTGAGCTTTTTAATCAGCAGCTTCATCGTTTTTGTGATGTGAACCAGTATTCCGGTTATTTTCTTTCTGCTATGATCAATAAGGTTATCAGGGATGATGATACTATTTATTTTGAGAAAGTTGGCCCTAATGTTGGTGATTATCTTGAAAGGGGTACTATTATAATAGAGGGTGATGCTGATTTCAATATTGGCTGTTTTTTGAAGGGTGGCAGGATTATTGTTAAGGGTAATGCTATGAGTTATGTTGGTTATTGTATGGAGGCTGGTAGTATTGAGGTTTGGGGTGATATTTCTGAATCAGTTGCCTATTATATGAAGGGTGGTAAGATTCTTATCAAGGGTAATGCTGGTAGGGATGTTGCTTTGGGTATGGAAGGTGGTAATCTTTTCTTAGAGGGAGAAGTTGCTAATCTTGGTAATAGGCGTGGTGGTGTTATTAATCATAGGGGTAGTATTATCTTGCCTAATATAAGGTGAAGAATTTTATTTGAGTTGTTTCATCAGTTTCTTTAGTGGTAATGTGTTTAGTATGTCTTTTTTCTGGCACCAGCCTTTTCTTGCCATTGCTATGCCCAGTTCCATGTAGCTTAATCTTGATATGTTGTGTGCGTCTGTGCTTATCACGAATTTTAGTTTGTATTCTTTTGCTTTTTTTATCATGTATCCGTTAAGATCCATCCTTTTTGGTTGTGAGTTTATTTCTAATGCTGTATTTGTGTCTTTTGCTGCCTGGAATATTTGGTCAATATCGAACTTGTATGCTTCTCTCATTCCTATCATCCGTCCTGTAGGGTGTCCTAGTATGTCAACGTTTTCGTTGCTCATTGCTTTGATAAGTCTTTTTGTCATTTCTTTCTTTTCCATCTTGAAGTTGCTGTGTACTGATGCTATTACTATGTCCAGTTTTTTTAGTGTTTTGTCATTTAAGTCCAGGCTTCCGTCTTTTAGGATGTCTACCTCTATTCCTGTGAGTATCTTTATTCCATTTATTTTCTTGTTCAGTTTTTTTATTTCTTTTATCTGTTTTTCCAGCTTTTTTTCGTTTATTCCGTTCGCTATTTTCAGTGATTTTGTGTGTTCTGTTATGCAGCAGTATTCGTAGTTTCTTTGTTTGCATGCTTTGGCTATTTCTTGTATTGTTGTTGTCCCGTCTGATGCTTTTGTGTGCATATGCAGGTCTCCCTTGATGTCTTTGAGTGTTACTAGTTTTGGCAGTTTTTTCTTAATCGCTGCCTCTATCTCTCCTGTGTTTTCTCTCATCTCTGGTTCTATGTATTGCATGCCTAGTTTCCTGTATATTTCGTTTTCTGTCTTGCCAGCAACTTTCCTGTTGTTTTTCTTGCTGAATAGTCCGTATTCGGATAGTTTGTATCCTTTTTTGATGGCTATGTTTCTTAGTTTTATGTTGTGGTCTTTGCTTCCTGTAAAGTATTGTAGTGCTGCTCCGAATTCATCTGGTTTTAGCACTCTTAGGTCTACCTGTATTCCTGTTTTGAGTATGATTGCTGATTTTGTTTCTCCTTTTGCCAGGATTCTCTTTACTGAGTCCATGCTTGTGAAATAATTCATTACTGGTTTTGCGTTTTTTGTTGTTACTAGCAGATCTATGTCTCCTATCGTCTCTTTCATCCGTCTTAGGCTGCCAGCATATTCTATCCTTTGTACCCCTTTTATTGTTTTGAGTTCGTTTATTATTTCTCTTGCCTGTGGTAATGCCTTTCCTAGTAGCATTCTGTCTTGTTTTTCTTTGTGGAGTTCTATTCCTTTGAGGATGTTTTCTTCGCTTTTTTCTTTGAAGGTTTCCAGTTCTTTGATTTTGTGTTTCTTTGCTGCTTTTTCCAGGTCTTTTATGTTCTTTATTCCGAGTTTTTTGTACAGTTTCTTTACTTTCTTTGGTCCTAAGCCCTGTATTTCCATCAGTTCCGGGAAGCCTTTCGGTAGTTTTTTCTTCAGTTTTTCGTATGATTTTATTTTTCCTGTTTCTATGTACTGGATTATCTTTTCTGCCAGGTTTTTCCCTATTGCAGGAAGTTTTTCTAATCCTTTGATACCTTTTTCTGTGTAGATGTCTTCTATAGGCTCTGATAATGCTTCTAATGCTCTTGCTGCTTTTCTGTATGCAACTGGTTTCCACTGTACGTTCTGGATTTCTAGAATGTCTGCTATTGCGTAGAAAATCTGAGCTATTTCCTGATTTTTCATCTGAAGTTCGTTATAGAATAGGTAGTTTATTTTTAATAGCTTTTTGGTTGTTGTTTTATTTTTCTTTTAATGCCTCTTTGTGTTCCTTGTATTTGAAGAATCTGGTTAAGGTTTGCATCACTTCCTTGAAGCTTGGCTTTGTAGTTGTCAGAGGCAGCAGGTCAATTTCCCATTTATTGTGTATCCTGTAGCTCCTTTTGAAAATTCTTGATATGTCGAACTCTTCGTTATCGTCTTTGAATTTTTGTTTTACAAGTTTCATGTCTATTGGCAGTTTCTTTTTTATTATGTTATAGATGTCATAGTAGTCTCTTGGGGCGTATCTTTGTACCATTGCGCATATCTTTTCTGCTATCAATTCTTTTATGTTTAGTGTCTTAACCTTGAATTCAGGGATATAACCTTTGTAGAAATGAGGAATATTTGTCTTTTGAGGTTTTAGCCTGATTTTTGCTCTTGCATTTAAATTAATGAATATTGTGCCTTCTTCATGGAACAGTTTATAATGTGCTATCAGCCTTACAAAGTGTGATACTCTTTTGTCGTGTGTGATTTTCTTGAATCTTGTGCCTTTTAGCCTGTCTTTGATATCTTTCTCGACTTCGGACAGCTTTCTTGTAAGTGTGAAGTCCAGGTCTTCTGAAAGCCTTTTATGGCATAGTAATATCTTGTTGAGTGCAGTGCCTCCCTTGAAGTATATTCCTTTGATATCCTTGATAATATAAAGGAGTTCTGTGAGCAGGTAGTCTTTTTCTAATAGTGCTAAGTCAAAACCCTTTTTGTCTGCTAGGATTTTCAGTTCGTCAAAGCTTATGCCCATTTTTTGCTTTCCTCCTTTGATGCTATTATGAAACTATGCCCGTGGATTTTTCGCTTTATTCTTTTTGGCAGGTTCTTTTCCCTTCTTTTTATGAATACTATCTTTGTGTGGAATATCTCTATTGTTTCATGCCTTTTTGTGTTGTATACATTGTACTCGCTGGGGATCTGGTCTATCAGCTTCCAGTGGTTTGCTGCTGCTTTACCGGTTATGCAGTAATCTTTGCTGTTCATCATTTCGTCTATTAGTATGAATGGGTGTTCTGACCATCTTTGGCCTACAGCTTTTATAGGTATTAGGAAGTATTTCGACTTGTTGAGCTTGATTATCCGTCCTTTTTTCTTCAGCCTGTGTAGATATACGTTCATCTCGTTGGTGCTTGTGAAATTGTCTCTTATTTCATCCCTTGTGAAAAAATACTTCTTTCTAAGTTCAAGCTTTGATATGAATCCGATTTCCTTTTCGCTTAGTCCTTTTCTCATCGTTCTTTAATATTAACAAATTGTTAATTATAGATAACAGTGATTATTTAAGTTTTTTGGTTTTAACCTTTTAGAAGCAGTTGTGGTTAAAATTAGTTTTGTAGGAATTTGTGAAGAGTTTCCGGAGAATTGAATTGTGCGGACAGTGTATGCACAATTGATTCAGGTCCCGCAAATGCAAGAGCTAGGCACTGTTAATGCAAATGAAAATAGGTGTCAGGAATGCAAAGGCAAGGATTTTTGGATTGCTGGTTTTACTTTTATCAGAGACAATTCACTCAGCCCAATAGCTTAATCCCAGACATTTACAACCTCCAAAGTCTAAACCGATAATCATACGTGTTGAGTAATCTGTATAAATAATGGCATGGGTGGGAAATTACTTTCTTTTGACAGTATATTTTATAAAACATATAAAAGAGCGATATTAGATAGTTTTCATTGGCAATAGAAACATTTATATATTGGTAATGAACACTTTTAAACTATGATACTAAAAGATACACTTAAAAAAATTATAAAACTGCAGAAAAGCGAATCTGAAAATCAAGATATAGGGCTACAAAGAAATCTGATTAAAAATCTAGATATGAAATGCCCTCATGTTTTGATAATTTCAGGTATAAGAAGATGTGGGAAGAGCACTTTATTAAAACAGATTATGAAAAAATACCCTAAATATTATTATTTTAACTTTGAAGACCAAAGAGCTTTAGATTTTGAGGTTTCTGATTTTGAAAAATTAGATGAAGTTTTTCATGAACTATATGGGAAAAGTAACTATTATTTCTTTGATGAAATACAAAATGTTACTGGTTGGGAAAGATTT
>JAHIPG010000284.1 GCA_018894775.1 Nanobdellota archaeon | reverse complement strand
CAGGATAGCCCCTTCAGGACAGTCTATCCCATAGTGGTTAGAAGAGCATGCCTCTGAGGCATCCATTTAACGTTGAAATATCGAAAGGCTACTGCGCTTTAGCGCGGTAGCAGTTTACTGAAGGCAATAGGGGGTTAGTGCATCCTCAATCCATGTTGAACTATAATAACAGTCATGGCGCTAAAATTTGGGGCACAGATACGGCTCTATAATATCTGTTGTTCAGGATAATCGTAGAGAGTGATATCTATCGTATAAACAATTGCCTATGAAATGCGAATCATAATTATAGGGACTGTAAAAAAGATTGGTGTTGTGAGAGATAAGTGCATCATTTCGAAATAAAAGTGGTCATCTAATCTGCTTATCTGCGGTTAATTTCTTTTTAACCCCAAAAGATTTGACATCAACTAATTATAATAAGTTTTAAGTACAATTCCTGCTAATAGTATTTTCCGTGGCAAGAATATCGCTTATAGAGCCTCCACCATGGGATGTTGGTTCACCAAACCTAGGAATTGCTTATTTGAAATCGAGTTTACAGGCAGAAGGGCATGAAGTCCGCACCTTTCTGCTCTCGCCTTATTTTTATGATGATAAAAAAATTAAAAATGCAGTGTTGAGACAAAAGAAGAGATTCAAGAAAGGGCACGTACTTAACATCTATTTTGACATGGTCTGGGACGCTTATATAGAAGGGGATGCAGAGAAGTTTCAGCTATGTGAGGATTTTATTGAAAGATGGGCTGAAGAGATATGGAGCTGGGATGCTGAAATTATTGGTTTTTCCTTGAACAATATTACGCTTCCAATGGGCTTAAGGCTCGCACATAACCTTCGGAATAAAATCAGAGCCGGAAAAAATAATTCTCTGTTAGTTGCAGGAGGACCAACACCTTCAATGCTCTCACATCAACTTTTACCTTTTTTTGATATAATCTGTATAGGAGAAGGAGAGGAAACTTTTAGGGAAATTGCAGCCAACTGGGACCTCAAAAAAGGATTAGAATCAATAGCTGGAACATTTTCTAATTTTAATGGAGTAGTTATTCATAACCCATCACGCCTGCTTATCAAAGATATTGATACCTTGCCATTCCCTGATTTCACAGATATACCAAAGAAAAAGTATGGTGCAGTTTCAATCCAGAGTTCAAGAGGATGCGTAGCAAGGTGCGCCTTCTGCGATGAAACTATCTATTGGAGCAAATATAGGTGGCGGGAGCCAGAGAAGGTTGTAGAGGAAATAGAGTTCCAACACAAAAGATACAGGGCGAAAGACTTCCGATTCCACGACAGCCTAATAAATGGCTCGCCAAAGAACCTCGAAAAAATATGCGATTCATTAATAGAAAAAGATTTAGATATCTCTTGGGGAGGGAATGCCAGGGTAGAAAGACTACCAGAGCACCTGACTTCTAAAATGGCTGAGGCAGGATGTCGGTTCCTGCTAATTGGCATAGAGAGCGCAAGTCAAAATGTATTGGATAGCATGGGGAAAAAAATTAGCGTTGAAGAAATAAAAAAAGGCTTGAAATCATGTCAGAACGCTGGAATATGGACTCATACCCACTGGATGGTAGGTTTTCCTACAGAAAAATGGGAAGATTTAGAGAACACAGTGGAATTCATAGAAGAAAACAGTGAGGTGATAGACTCTGCCTCTGTTCATCCTTTCACCATGCTAACCAGATTTTGCGATGTATTCAATAACCCAGGATCTTATGGAATAACTGAAATCTACCCTTTCAGAGAGATAAATCTTTCAGGCATTAAATTTGTCTGGGAATATGGATTTAAAGTGGAGGGAAGAGACAATGGATATATGGAAAAAGCAACAAGTGCAGTGGAAGAAGCACTAAAGAGACAGGAAATTCCAGATACCATATTCACAAAATCTCTTCAAGGGAAAATCTTACAGAATCTATGCAAATTTAAATACTTTAGAAGATTGTTTATACCATATTAGGAGGAACAGCATTGGCATTTAATCCTATATTTAGGGGAGAAACAAAACTTTTGAACATAAATGGAACAAGATTAAATGTGTATTATTCAGATTGGAATCATCAAAAAGAATTACCAACGATTCTGCTTATCCATGGTACAATTGCACACTGGTTGGATTGGAAATATCAAATAGCTTTTTTAGAAAAATATGCTAATATAATTGCTTTCGACATACGTGGTCATGGAAAGAGTGATTTAGGAGGTGGGTTTGATATCGATATTTTGATACAGGACATTCATGGGATTCTGGATTTTCTGAGGATAGATAAGTGCATAATTGGCGGACATAGTTTCGGTGGCGTTATGGCTCAGATTTTCGCCAGAAGATTTAACAGGAAAGTAGAAGGCTTGATATTAGTTGACTCTCCTTATCGGTGCGAAGCGCAGTGGGATGACAGACTTGTTGAAGTCTTACCAGATTATATAACGAAAAGATTTTTCTTTTCAAATAACTTCCTTGGAAGATATATAGCATGGAATATGTTTTTCTCTCCTAGCACAAGCAAAGAAATAGTTAACGAGTACCTTGATGACCATATAGAGAGCATGAAAATTTACTCTCCAAAAACGTTTAAGTCCTTCAAGTGCCTGTTTGGTTTTAATTCTGCCGGTTGGTTACATAGTCTCACAATGCCAGCGCTTGTAGTAGTTGGTAAAGATGACAAAATCATTCCTGTCGTTGAAGCAGAAAAATTACATCAATTGCTCCCCTACTCACGATTAGTTAAGCTCAATAGTGGGCATCTACCGATGTATGAAGACTATACCGGTCTGAATAGAGCAATCAGAGATTTCTTGGATTCTATGAAGTGAGTTTGCACACAGTTTGATACAGGAAGTATGCCCTCAGGAACAAACTCGCTGGTTTTCATAGGCATTTGCAATATCATATCTCAATACATTATTCGGTACCGAAGAAGACCGAAGAGCTATAGCGTAGCTCTTAAATTTCCGCAGTTTATACCCCTCCTGTCAACAAAAACCAAAATAACGAGTAAACAATAAAAAACATCATGCACCCAAGCCGATACAACCACAAATCAAGTAATTGCAGTCTCCAGGGCTACTGTAAAACACGTCTAAATCCCCTCCGTATCCTCCCCCTCGCTTCCAACCGGGCAAAACATGCCCATGGCTAAAGTTCTGGATGTTTTTTATGAACTCTGCTCGCCGCTCTCTTTTCCTTTCTTTCCTTCGTTCCATTTACTGAGCAATTCTATAGCACCCTTACTGCCAAAGTAGAAACCTATCACGGTTATAACCACAGCGCTAAAGGAGTCTATTATCTTGGAAGCGTCGAGGGGGAAACGCTCTCCAGCCGGTGAAAAATAACGGGATAGTGGACTTCCCCTGAGGGATGGACAATTTTTCCTATGTACAAAGCAATATCCCCAATGGGACAGAGGATTTCTCCTGTGTACAAAGCAATATCCCCAATGGACAAAGAGATTTCCCTTTGGGGATGGACAATTTCCCGCAGGGGATAAAGGATTTCCCCTATGTACAAAGCAATATCCCAGAGGGGATAGAAGATTTCCCTTATGGAAAAACGGTGAACCCTTCTGTCGGGCAGGGCTGGGATGTGGTGGAGAAGTACATTTCTTCTCAAAACTGTGAGAAAACTATATAGGCAAAAACGATAGCAAGCCCATGTACTTAAGTAAGGGGTTATGGTAGATTGTGGTTACGTTTATACGTATTTTGAACAATCCCCTACCCAAACCATGTTGGTAGTTATCCTGAGATACAAGACTCTATTCAAAACCCCTTTAAGTTTAAGTTATCTAACCAGTAATATCATATTTATTGGTATCCTGGAATAATCTTTTTCACTTGATCTTCTTTATTTCGCTCAGCCAAACTAATTTCTCTAATTATTTCCAAATCATTCAAGTTCAGATTTTGATTTTTTAACATCATTTTTTCAATTATATTTTCAGTATAATCTAGTTTAGAGGCTGAAATTATTGGCATTCGAAAATTGGACTTGGGTATATAAAAAGATATTTTTGGAATCGTATT
>JAHIPG010000283.1 GCA_018894775.1 Nanobdellota archaeon | reverse complement strand
TTGTTTTAACGAGTGAGTCATAGCAAGAAAGGAGCACCGCTCCTACTTGCTATTTTCTATTAACTCAACAGTAAAGAAAAACTACTCGGAGATACTGTTTAGAATTCTTTTAAACCTTTAGATATCAGTCTATTAAATCTGGGAGTTCTTTTAGGTTTTTGATTATGAAGTCTGGTTTTTCTTTTTCTAAAGTTTCTTTGCTGAAATCCCCTGTCAATACTGCTATTGTTTTGCACCCTGCTTTTTTTCCTGTTAGTATATCAGTTGGGCTGTCACCTACCATGTAGTCTACTTTGTGATGCATCAGTCTTTCTGCTTTGAATATCTCATCAGGACAAGGTTTTCCACACTTTACCTCATCTGCACCTATTATCATGTCAAAAAGTTTTGTATCTATATTTGCACCTTTTAGTATGCCTTCAATTTCTTTATGTGAGCTGTTGGATAATAAACATACCTTATATTTTTTCTTAAGTTTTTTAATGACATCAATAGAATCTGAAAAAACTTTTATCAGTCCTTTAATCTTGGAATATTTTACACTATACTTGTTTCTTACTTTTAGTATTTCCATAACTTTTTTGTCAGATAGTGAAGGATATAAATTTTTTATTATCTTGTTAGCTGTTATTGATAGAAGGTCTTTGATTGCTTTATCGTCTACTTTTTTTAATTTATAATCTTCAAAAGCTTTTTGGAATGCTTTTATATGCAGTTTATCAGATTTTACAAGAGTGTTATCAAGATCAAAACAGATTAGTTTCATCTTTCTTTCTGCTTTCTTACTATTAGCATTAGTATCCAGTTGACTACTACCATTGCGTTGATTAGGTATAGAAATGCTGCTCCATGGCCAACGATATTGGCCATCTTTTCCTCTTCGTTCAGTCCTTCTGATTCATATTTGAGAAGTTCTTCTTCGTTATTGAATATTATTTTTACATGTCCAGAATAAGGTTTGTTTATGTCTAGACAGATTTCTTCTGAAATCTCTGTATGCATTGCGTAATGGTAAAACTCATGTGCCATGATGTCTGTAAAGAAAAGTCCTGGGGCTATCAGTATTGATAGGAGGAATGATAGTACAACTAGTTCTATTGTTTTACCTGCCTTGCTCTTTTCTGACGGATAATTCAGGTGTTGTTTTATTTTTATCATTATAAATTAGAGGATGCTGAAACAGCACCCTCTATCACCTCTTTCCTTGGATTCAAGGAACATTCTCAAACATCCAGGGATATGCTTTTTTGGCTTCTGCTATGAAGCCATCCAGATTGTATACCCCTAGTTCTGATATTACTCCTGTGATTAGATCTGGGTGTACCAGTTCGAATGCTATGTTGCTTATCTTTACTCCTTTTGGTGGTTTTGGCCAGACTTCTTTTGCGTCTCTTCTTTCTAGTTTTTCTTCATAGCCCCATATTGTCATAGTGTTAAACTTCCACGCATCAGCGCATATGAATACTGGTATGTCATATCTTTTAGCTATTTCAGCGAATAGTTCTGATCCTATTTTGTTTGCTACTTTTCCACTTGATAGTATTGCATCTGCTCCGATTAGCATTATGTCTGCTTTTTTTAGTGCGTATCTTGCTCCAGAGTCGACAAAGAGTGTTACTGGGATTCCTGCATCGCTTAGCTCTTTTGCTGTTATCCTTCCTTGGTATCTTGGTCTTGTTTCTGTGCAGTGTACTTCAAATTTTTTTGTTTTTGCTGCTTCTAGGATTATTCCTGTTACGGTTGAGGAATGGCAATGCGTGAATACTATTGAGCCTTCATGTATCTTTCTTGCACCGATCTTTATTATCTTCTTCTTAGTTTCCTCAAAATGTTTTAAAGCTTTATCAGGATTTTTTTTGATATCTTTCAGGCAGAAGTTAATTGCATTCCTTAAAGCTGGTTCTGTCGCTCTTAGGTTGATAAGTTTTTTTATAGATTTAGGATCATTTTTGAGCTTCAGTGCTTGTACACCTGCCTTTGCCACGTTGACAGCACCCTGAATCTTTAAAGATTTGATATCTTTGCATATCTGTTCAAAGCTCATAGAGTTGATAACCAAATTTTATATATAAATTTATCGGGTAAAACGGGGTTGGTGCGAAATTAATTAATATTTGTTGTTCTTGTTAGTTTTTAATGAAAGGTTCTTGTTAGGGGGCAAGGATC
>JAHIPG010000282.1 GCA_018894775.1 Nanobdellota archaeon | reverse complement strand
GTGATAAAATGCCAAAAATTAGTTTAGAAGGTTTTGTAAAAAATGAAACAAAGAACGATAAGGCTGCCCTTTATACAGCAGTGAAGACTTATGAAAGAAAAGATAAGGCTCTTGAGATTAAACTCGCTGGAGAGATTCATTTCGGAGAAAAGCAATATTTCAAAGACCTTGTTGATGAACTTGCACCTCTTGATAAAATTTTGTATGAAATGATAGTTCCATCAAAGCTTTCCTGGGGAGAGAAACTATCTTTATCGTATCTGTTCTATAAGAGCGTACATAAGTATTATCAATCGATAAAGGAAAATCTGGATGTGACATTTAGAGGGGAAGTTTTCAATGAAGTTATAGAAAATGATGCCCAAAATGGGAAAAAATGGGAACATTGTGATATAAGCTTGAAAGAATTCATAAACTATGATAAGGATAGTAATGAAAAGGCACTATATGCTTTGACTATCTTAACCGGTCCTCTTGCACGTAAGATGAATAAGAAGATGCCTGAGAAAGTTAAGCAATATATGATTCTCAATATAGAAGAAGGCCTTAAGAAAGCTAAGTTCGGAAAGACAATAATTGATATCAGGAATGCTAAAGTTAAATCTCGGTTAGATGAACTTTATAAGACCAGCTCAAATTATAGGATAGGTATCATTTATGGAGCCGGACATATGCCTGACTTTGAAGACCATATAACCAATAGTTTAGGATTTAAGAAGAAAGAAGAAAAGTGGTTAAAGGCTTTTGAATCTAAGCTATAAAGGAAAGGTTTATATCTATTATTTCTTATTTTTTTATTATGGTATCAGAATATATTCATAGAGCAAAAAAATATTTCAGGCTTTACAAGGCGTTTGACCCAAGGCACACTGTTGACATACGTAATCCTATGAAGAAAAAGAAGAATGTTTTTGTTAAGGGGGATAATGTTTTAGTGAGCAAGGTAAAAGCAAATAAGAATCTTAAGCAGAGCGTAAAAAAATCTATAGACCTTATAGGTGGATTGAAGAAATCTTTCAGAAAGTCTGATTCTGTTCTTATCGTTCCTAATTATAACAGTGATGATAATTATCCTGCTTCTACTGATATAAAATTTTTGGAAGCTGTTATTAAGGTATTGCAGGAGTTTGGTATAAGGAATATAACTATTGGTAATGCTTCTGGTGTACATTGGCTTCCTACAAGGTCTGTGTTTGATTCAATGGGCGTTACAGCATTGGCCAAGAAGATGAAGGTAAATTTTTCTTGTTTTGAGGAGAAGGATTGGATTATGGTCAAGCTGGACAGTGATGTTCTAAGAGATGTCTCGATTGCTAAAGAAGTTTTCAGTTATGATAAGCTTATCTATCTACCTTGTATGAAAACCCATAGAAGGGCCAGATTCACTATGTCATTGAAGCTTACAATGGGCTTACAATGTTTGAAGCACAGGGTTTTAGCTATGCATACAGGTGATCTTGAAAATAAGATTGCTGATTTGAACAAAGCTGTATCTCCTGATTTGATAATAATGGATGCCCGTAAGATATTTGTTACAGGCGGTCCGGATAGCGGCAAGGTTAAAAATCATGATACGATTTATGCTTCTGGGGACAGGGTAGCTATTGATTTTGTAGGTTTGAAAGACTTGTTGAAATACAGGAATGAAGATAACCTGCTTGATAAGCCTAATCCTGAAGATTATGATCAGATAAAACGGGCTTTCAAGATTAAGTTAGGTGTTAAGAAAAAAGAATTGATAAAAATAATAAAAGGTTAATTTTTTAGACAATGAACCATGATTCCTTTCTGCGCATGTAGTCTGTTCTCAGCTTGGTCAAAAATTATGCTCTTATCGGAATCTATTACTTCATCCGATACCTCATAACCTCTGTGTGCTGGTAAGCAGTGCATAAAGTAGGCATCTTTGCTTAGGCTCATAAGTTTTTTGTCTACAGTCCATCCTTTGAAGTCATTCTCTCTTTTCTTCTGTTCCTCTTCCTGCCCCATCGATACCCAAGTGTCAGTATAGACTACATCTGCGTCTTTAACTGCTTCTTTTGGGTCATTGTATATGTTTACTGGTGCTGATGCTTCTTTTTTTGCATATTCTGTTATTTCTTTTGATGGTTCGTATCCTTTTGGTGTTGCAACCGCTATTTCTACCCCTAGTTTTGCACAGATTATCAGCAAAGAATGGCACACATTGTTCCCATCACCGATATAAGCTAACTTTAATCCTTCTAGCTTGCCGAACTTTTCTTTTATTGTTAAAAGGTCAGCCATTGCCTGGCATGGATGATACACATCACAAAGTCCGTTGATCACAGGAACACTGCTTGCATCAGCCATGACTTTTATATCTTCATGTTTGTATACTCTTGCCATTATTATGTCTGCATATCTTGCCATGCATTTGACTTCGTCTTTTAGGCTACCTAGCGTTAGATTTGTTGTCCTCCAATCAAGGTATTGTGCATGCCCTCCTAGCTGTGTCATGCCTGCTTCGAACGACATTCTTGTTCTTGTTGATGTTTTCTGGAACAGCATAGCCAGTGTTTTATTTGCTAAGGAATCAGAATATTTCTTTTGGTCTTTTTTTATCTTTTCTGATAAATTTAAGACTTCTAAAATATCTTTATTTGTCCAATCTTTTAGTGTTATTAGATTCATTTTGGTATAGCTCCCTTTTGATTAGATAAATTATAAGTTTCCGAATATTTAAATTTTGTTGAGAAAAAGTCGATTAGTAAGGTTTAAAAAGAGGACTTGGCAGTAAATAGATTAGCGAGGTGGGGCAGTCAGGAGTGCCCGTCGAATCAAATCTATTCGTGGATTTGGTGCGGAAGGCCCATAAGGACTCTTGTTTGTCTTCGGACACCCGGAGAAAGGTATTTCATATCTTTCGGGCAAAGGTCGATGGTTCAAATCCATCCCTCGCTACTCTTTTTTTAAAACTCTTTCAGATTTTTTCAGATGCTTAAGATTACTAAATCCTATAATACCTCTCCATTTTCTCAATTGCTCTTTACCATTAAGTCTAATCCTTATTTTTCCTTTGTCCAATTTTTGGACTTTAAATTTAAAATTATAATTATTAAGAATATCAATCACTTGTTCCTGCATAGGTGAGGGGCATATTTTTAATTCTAACCGAGGATATAAACTACCATTATTTTTGGTCAAAGCAACGCATCCATCTGTATCAAATAAACCTCTAACCACATATTTATCAAAAGGTTTAGTCAAACACGTTGGAGGTATTTTTGCTCTACCCCATTTAGGAGATTCCTTAAGACCTTTTCTTAAGAGATAATCAACCACAGATTTTCTAAATAAGAATATATCTGCTGTATTGTCTGTTTTTCTAAATTTTACAAAAGGTTTTATTTGAAATATTTCTTGAACAAGTTTAGCAACATAATGCAAATAATCTAAATCATCTACTGCATTAAAAGAAATCTGAAGTGCCCTATGCCTAGGATAATTTTTTATGCAACCATCACCTAATATTATTCCTACCAATTCTGCAAATTTTTTGTCCATATCCTACAAGAATACCTTACCCTTTATAACCTTCTCGCGCACGTTTGTCGTTGTCGCATACCTCAATCATTTTATTGACGATAAATTTAGTAAATATCTTCCGAAATGTCAAGTTGTTTCTTCACCTCATACAAACCTTTATAACTCTCCATGTTATTCTTACAATTGTGGCAAAAACAAAAGGAGATTTAGAAGAAAAGTTAAAAGAGATTGAGCGGATAGAAGAATGGGGAGAATCTAAACTCGGTCTTCCTAAATCAAATAATTTTCGTTCTTATGATGGAAAACTGATGACATACCATCTTGTATATTATACCCATCCATTAAGGCTCCCAACTTATTATTGGGATATGGGTAGGAAGAATTTTGAAGAGGAAAAGAATGCTATAAAGTTTAAGCGGGAAGCAGAATCAAAGGGTTATGATGTTCATTATCGTACTTCTGAGGCTCTTGCCGGTAAACCTGAAATCTCAAATTATTTGTTGGAAAAATCTATGGCTAGGAAAGCTTATACAGTATTCCATGAGAACATGCATAATCATATCTGGATGACAAATAAGATAAAGCAATTAGTTGATTTGGAAGAAGCTTGTGCTAATATCGCAGGGTATTATGGTGCAAAAGAGTATACCTTAGAAATGTTTGGTAAGGATTCAACAGAGTATGAGGAATCTACTTGGGGGATAAAAGAAAAGATAAAGAAGGATAGATTGGTAATTAAGTATTATCAGAAGCTGGACAATCTGTTAAAGCTCAAAATTCCTGAGAATCAGAAGTTATTAAGGAAGGAGAAGTTATTGGCTGAATTTGTAAACAAAAAATCAATATTATTGGGTTATGAAGTCAGTCCGCAGAATAATGCTTCTTTTGCTTCAGACATAACTTATTCTAGATATATGCCTTTGGTAAGGAAGGTTTATCATAAAACTAGAAGGACAAAGAAAGCTATCCAAGTTTTTAAGACTATGTCTGAGATTGTAGACGTCCACGTTAAGTCCTATGACAAAATATCCAAATCTCAAACAGACGATGCCAAAGAACTCTGCCTAATGTATCTTGAGTCATATATTGACAGTTAGAAACCTTTTTAAGAACATTATTTCTTATTGTTATTCATGGTTTTAGTATTTGGTACGGATGAAGCAGGTAGAGGGCCAGTGATAGGCCCTTTGGTGACAGCAGGATTAGTCATTGATGAAAAGGATATGCATAAATTAGAGGATATTGGAGTAAAAGATTCTAAGTTATTAACCCCTAGGCAGAGAGAGCATCTTTATGATAAGATTTTGAATATTGTAAAAGATAATATGGTCATTATAATTTCTCCAAAAGAGATTGATGATGCTTTAGAGTCTAATTCTTTGAATCTTAACTGGCTGGAAGCTATTAAGACTGCTGATATGGTCAACAAGCTTAAGCCTGATAGGGCTATTTTAGATTGTCCTAGCACTAATCTGAAGGCTTATTCAGCATATGTCAGGAATCATTTGAAGGATAAAACTATTAAGATTATTTCTGAGCATAAGGCAGATACCAAATATCCTATTGTAGCAGCTGCATCGATTATAGCTAAGGTTACCAGAGATAGGGAAATTCAGAATATCAAGAAGGAGATTGGTGAGGAGATTGGCTCTGGCTACCCTTCTGATCCTATTACTCAGAAGTTTATGAAGGAGAATCATAGTAAGTATCCTGATATTTTCAGGAAGACTTGGGTTTCTTATAAGAGGTTACAGCAGCAGCAGTTACAGAGAAGTTTAGCTGATTTCTAGTATCTTTTGAAGAAGAAAAAATAATATAAAGCTATTATCTTTCTGTTATAGGCATGGTAAAACTAAAAGAACTTGTTGAATTTTTAGATGACTATTTAGCTATAGGGGATGTAAATGATAAATCATGGAATGGATTGCAAATAGAGGGCAAGGAAGAGGTTAAGAAGATTCTTTTCTCTGTTGATGCTTGCATGGAGACTTTCAAGAGGGCTGCTGATGAGAAGGCTGATATGATTATTGTCCATCATGGTCACTTTTGGAATATTATGGATCCTTCTCTTAAAGGTTGGACAAAAGAGAGGGTTAAATTTCTATTAGATAACAATATCTCCCTTTACGCATGCCATCTGCCTTTAGATAGGCATAAGGAGATAGGGCATAATGCTGAGCTGATTAAGTTGCTTGGTGGTGAGATAACAGATGAGTTCTATGAGATTGATGGGAAAAATATTGGTTGGGTTGGGAAGCTTAAGAAGCATCTTTCTATTAAAGAGGTGGAGGATATTCTAAAATCTAAACTTGATGCTAAGTGTAAAGTTTTGCATTTTGGTGAAGAGTTTATTAAGACTGTTGCTGTCTGTAGTGGTGGCGGTGGCTATCCTGGTTTTTTTGAGGCTCTTAGCAAGAAGGACAAGATTGACTTATATCTGACTGGTGATAGTATTGATGTCTACCAAGTTACCAAAGATTCTAAGTTTAATGTGATATTTGCAGGGCATTACGCCACAGAAACATTAGGGATAAAAGCTCTAGCTAAGGTTGCAGAAGAGAAGTTTGAGGTCAAAACAGTATTTGGCAATATTCCTACAGGTTTGTAGGATTGACATAAAAAAGCCATGAGAGAATGAAAGAGAACTCAAATCTTTCGTGTGTTTGCACCACGATCAATATTTAATAGCCTTAGCTAATATTTAAAGATTACTATTACTCAATAGAAGTGAAAACGGTCCTTTTCACATAATATTGCAAAGAGCCTATCAGGGTCTGTTTTTAGTGTTAATTCTTTTGTCTTTAAGTCCTGTTCTGATTCTAGGCATTTTCTGAAAGGATGGCTATGGAGATCAACTAATGTTCCATCCGGACATCCTTCTGATCTTACATGGATAAATGATTGTTCGCTCATTTCAGGGATTATTATTTCTGTTATTCCATAAGTTTCTTTTCTTAGTTCTCCAACAAGACATGCTTTGAATTCTTGGCCTTCGTTTGCCAGATAAGTTTCCAATAATGATTTATAAGAATCTCCTTTGAATACCAATACCATATTTTCATCTACCTTAACTCTGTTCTCTTCCATAGTCTCACTATCAATCAGGCTTGCTATAATATCACCCATACCATAACTCATTGCGACATAAGAGAACATTAGAAAGATTAGAAAACTTCCTGCTATGATTGTAAATATTTTTTTGAACTTACTGGGTTCTTCTATGGGTTGTTCCCAGATTTCTTCATGGTCTTTTAGGTCTTCCATTGTTAGTTTATAGTGTGCTTTCTGCTTTTTTAAACTTTTAGAAAATGAGTATAAAAGTTGGCCTTTGCAATCGCTCACACAGGCCAACAAATTTTTCGTGGCGCAAAAAATCCTATCTTGATATAACATATACCTATTTAAACTTTTTGATTACAG
>JAHIPG010000281.1 GCA_018894775.1 Nanobdellota archaeon | reverse complement strand
CACCCTTATTAGGATTTCCCCTAAAAGAGAACCAATCATCAAAGATTATAATCG
The DNA here is from genome assembly GCA_018894775.1 of Nanobdellota archaeon. Taxonomy (GTDB): domain Archaea; phylum Nanobdellota; class Nanobdellia; order SCGC-AAA011-G17; family VGLX01; genus JAHIPG01. The sequence continues at coordinate 4,824 of JAHIPG010000281.1, read as the reverse complement.
TTCCATCCTGGATATATTCTGTTATGAAATCTAAAACAAGGACTGTTGATTCGTATAGGTCACAATCTATGAAAATTATAGAGGCTTTTTTAAGTGGAATCTTTCTTTTAGTTTCTTCATTAAGGACTTCACTATACCAACCCGGAACAATCTTTACTTTTTTTAAATCAATTCTTTTTTTTGAAATAATTTTTTTGAATTTATTAATATCACAAGCATGCGCTCCTTCATCAAAATGGCAGAATCCTTCAGCGTCAACGCCTTTGATTTTAGGTAGACCTTTGAACGAATCAAAAGCGTAGAAATTCATTGATTTTAGATTTCTCTTTTGAGCAAGATGGAAAGCAGGTACAAAAGTATTGCCTTCATATATGCCAAATTCTAAATAATCCCCTTCCAATTTAGAAGATGCTGCAAAATCCATAGCCATTTTTAGTATTTTTTCCTGTGAAGAATATGCCCAAACAGTCTGTACTCTTGAGAACATGATAGAATATCGAAGAGAAACAGGTATGAAAAATCTATAAATTGGATAAATGATATTCTTTAATATTCCTATTTTTTTCCCCTTCATCTCTTAATTAAATTTCTGAATTTATTTAAATAATTTATGAATGTACAGTTGTAGTTTTCATAAGTTATTTAAATAATGGTAGTTTATAAAAAGATAATGGAAAAAGGGGCAAGTAAATTATACAGGATATCGATAATTATTTTATTCTTAATATCTTTAACATTATGGGTTTTACCAGTTATTTTTGCTAATGAAGTAATTTGGCAAAAAACATTTGGTACCCCCTTATGGGATAAAGGTTATGCTCTCGCAGAAGCCCAGGATGGAGGAATAGTTTTTGTAGGGACTGCTAATCGTGATATTAGTGGGACAAGTAGAGATAATGATGAATATGTTTGGGTTATTAAAACGGATAACAGTGGTAATCATTTATGGAATAAAACTTTTCCTGGTGTAATTAAAACTTGGGGGATGGGCATTATTGCTACGAATGATAATGGTTTTGCTTTTGCAACTTCAAGAGGATCCGGTTTTTGGTTAGTTAAAATTGATAGTAATGGTGATAAACAATGGGAAAGAGATTATCAGGGTTATGGTAAAGGTGATCTTCCTTTTTCTATGATTCAAACCTCTGATGGAGGCTTTGCTATGTTAGGCCGTAACCCTAAAGAGTGGAATTTTTATCTTACAAAAACTGACAGTAATGGTTGGGAGCAATGGAGTAAATCTTATGGAGGAGATTATATTGAACAAGGTTATTCTGTTGTTGAAGATACTGATGGAGGTTATAGTTTAGTAGGTCGTACTCGTTCTTTTGGTATAGGGAATACAGATGATGTTTGGATAATTAAGACTGATGGTAGCGGTAATAAGTTATGGGATAAAACTTTTGGTACTTCTGACCCATCAGAATCAGGTCATGGCCATATTCAAGATTCTAATAATAATTATCTTATTTCAGCAACTCCGGATATGTGGTTGATTAAGACGGATAATAGTGGTAATCATTTATGGAATAAAACAATAGAAGGAGCATGGGGGCATGGTATTGGTAAGGGTGTTATTAACACTTTTGATAGTGGTTATGCAGTAACAGGTCAGATTAATTCCAATATGGCAATTGTTAAACTTGGCAGTGATGGTAACGAAGAGTGGAAATTTATTGTTGATGGAGAGGATGGAAGTTCCGGTCGTTCTATTATCCAGACATCAGATGGAAGTTATGTTATAGTGGGTGTTATTGGTACTGGCCCTGTAGAACCTTGTCTCACATGTGATTTGTTTATAGCTAAGGTGGGTGTTCCAACTGCATTACAAATAACAGACATAATACCTATACAAGTAGTAGAAGGTGTTGATTTAGTGAAGGATAAGAGTGGTATTGTTAGGGTTGTAGTTAAGAAAAATTCTCCGGATGATATCCGTGCTAAAGTTAAGTTATCTTTTGACGGCGAACAAGTTGATGATGAGAAAGAGGTTATACTTAACGAAGAAATTAACAATATAGACTTTATTTTCAAGCCTGACAGAGCAGGAACAAACCTAAAGCTAAAAGCAGAGGTAGCAGAATTATGAAAAAAGAAGTTGAACAAAAAGAGAGTGAGAATAAAATAAGCAGGCATGCGATAGCATCGTTTATTTTAGGAATTGTAGCTTTTTTTCTGGTCTTTTTTGCTTATTTTATTGTAGATGTTTATAGTTCTACATTATTATTCCTAGCAATTTTTATGTTTTGGATAGGGAGGTTAATAGGAGGTATATTAATTTTATTTAGTATTAAAAAACTTCTTGAAATTTTTAAATACAATATAGCAAGAGGGAAACTTCTATTTATTATAACCTTTGTTTTAGGAATCCTTACTATACTTATGCCTTACTATATTGTTATATTTGGATTAAGATGGCCTGATGCTCCAGGTTAGGAAAGATTATGAAAGGATTGAAATATGTATTGATATGTATGCTGTTAGTATTGGTATTAGCAGTTGAAATAAAAGCTTCAATAGTTGTAAAAGAAATAAATATTGATGTTGTCGAGACTAGAAAATTAAGGTTGTTTTACATACCTGTTGATCGTTTTGACCAATATTTTCATGATGATTTTGACTATGCTGTAAAGGAAACAAGTTCTTTTTTGAATAAGACATACCCTCTCGCGGATCAAAATCAAATAGTGAAGAAAACTAACATACCTTATTTAACAACCTATGATGAAAAAAGAGCCTATGGAAATGTGTTTTTATTATGGCATCTTTATAAACGTGCAATATTAACAGGGTTTTCTTACCCTCCTAACAGGGTTGTAGGTGTTGTTCCTGCAGGATGGTTTGCTGAAAGAGGTAGAAAGATAAAAGGGTTTTCTTTACCTGCACCATTAATTGGACATCTTCCTGCAGTTGTTGTAGAAGAGGGGGTGACTCATGTAGTTGCTCATGAAATTGGGCACACATATGGTTTGTGCGATGAAAATAATGAATCTGTTTGGAAGAATCAAGACGGAGGAAAAAATAGATGCCCTAATGGAGATGATGATAATGATGGTAATCTAGATAGTTCATGTTTGGTACTTCCTACAGGTTGTCCGACTAAAACTTTTGGTAGTCTTATTAATCGTCCAGAAGATGAAGTTTCATTATATAATTTCATGGGTAATGCAGGTGCGCCTACTGAAAGGTGGATAAGCAAAAATAGCTACGAGCATCTTCTTGAAGAATTTAGTGAGCCCCGTACTACACAATATCCTTCAAGAGTATTAGTTAGTGGTACAATAGATAAAAACGGGAATGTAGAATTTGAGAATTCTTATGAATTAGATGATGGGTTTGCAACTGAACAACTTGATATTCCCCATGGTGATTTTTCCGTTGAAATTTTAGATGATGTTGGAAATACTCTTCATGATTTAAGCTTCCAGCCCTCTTTTGAAATTTATGAGATTGGGGGAGATGTTGTTGAGACTGATGTTACTTCTTTTGCTTTTATACTTCCTTTCACTCCTGAAACTAAGAAAATAACAATTGAAGAAGAGAATGTTGTTAAAGCTGAACAAGTTCGTACGGAACATACTCCTATTGTTGATATCCTTTCCCCTAGTGGTGGAGAAATCTTTGCGGATGATTTTTTGATTGAGTGGAATGCTTCTGATGCGGATGGTGATAATCTGGGTTATGCTGTTTTGATTAGTGATGATAGTGGAGAAAGTTGGGCTACTTTGGCTATTGATTATAATGAGACTAGTTTTTTGGTGGATGTTTCTTATTTGGAGGATAGTCCTGAATACTTGGTAAAAGTTTTAGCTACTGATGGAATGAACACAGGAGAAGATGTTAGTGATTCTGATTTTACTATTGATAGATCACCTTATAGATTAAAGTCTGCTGCTTTGAACAGGCTTAAGAATATGAGCACTAGTACATGTGATTCCTGGTTCTGGTGGTTTACTAAGGATTGCAGGAACGAGCACAGGATTAACAATGCTATTGAGTATCTTGAAAGCAGTTTGGATGAGGATTACTGGATTGATGATTACACTTTGGATCCTGACACAGGTGATGAAGTTTTTGATTATGAGAAGCAGGCTGTTGAGGAGTTGATGGAAATTGAAGAATAAAAAAAGTAAAACAGGGAAGGTGAAGCATGATTTTGATGGTAAGAAGGCTGTTGCTCCGATAATCTCATTAATCCTTTTGTTGGGCTTGGCTGTTGGTTTAGCTACTGCTATTTCTTTGTGGCAGTTTGAGCAGACTGAAAACCTTGGCTCTAGTATGGTTAGGTTTGCTAGTGGTGTCATGGAGTGTAATGAGATTAATTTTAATGTTTATGCTAAGGATGGCTGTACTAAGACTACTATCAAGAATGGTGGTTATTTCAATGTTGATGGTTTTGTTGTCAGGAGTTTCGGTAATTTTGGGGCTGGTAGCAAGGTTAAGGAGGATTTTTTTATCAAGGCTCAGGAGTCGGATATTTTGGAGATTGGCTTGATTAATGCTGATAGGATTGAGGTTACGCCTATAATTGAGGTGGAGGGTGAGCTTGTTGGTTGCAAGGATAAGGTTAGGGAGGCTTTTTGTGAGGGTTTGGATGATTTGCAGGCGAAGGCTTGTGAGACTGCTGATGCTCAGGGGAATTGTAATCTGTTAGATGGTTCGGGCATAGTTGAGAAGGTAGAGTGTTGTGATTATTTGAGTAAATGTTGTTAAAATGGAAAATGGAAAAAGATTTGGATTGGTAGCTTTGTGCTTGTTAGCATTGGCAGTTATTGTTTTGGCTAGTGAGGAGTGCCCTACTGAAGAGGAATATAGGGATATGTT
>JAHIPG010000280.1 GCA_018894775.1 Nanobdellota archaeon | reverse complement strand
TCCCGCCTAACTCCAACGAAACATACAATGACAGCGTGATGCCGAGCCAGCTCAAGCTCTCCACACAAAAGGCAAAATTTTCCACCGCCAAAATTTTGCTTTTTTGGGGGAAGAAAAACCTCAACTTAAAAAGTAAATTCTCTGCAATAAATTTAAGCCTATTTTTAAGAATGTATAAGCTGGAAGAAGATAATTCTTCTCTATTAAACCTTGGCGCTCTCATTTATTGTAATCATAGTCGATCAAAATATCAAGGACTAAGTTCAGATTGGATAAATTGCAGATTCAAAAATAGACTCATACTCTTGTTCTGACTTCCTTTAATTCTGGATGAAGGTTAAGCTTTAGGGGAGTTAGGGGTATGGAGTGTATATCGTCTATACCGAGTATCTGCATTTTATAAGAATCTACTTTAGCTGGATCTATACCAACTTCTTCAAAGGTCATAACCTTTAGCTTTAATCTTCTTAATAGTGCCTTCAACGTTACATCTCCATAAATCTGTCTGGTTAGTTTCTCTTTATATTCTTCATCTATTACAAGAACTATAGGAATATTATTGCTTCTTAATTGTTGCAGAGCTAATGTAAATGCTGATATATCACTCTTCACTTCATCTCCTAAGAAGAAAACGATTCTATTTTTAAGTCTAGAGAAGTCTTGGATATTATTATATATCTCTCTTCTGCTGCTAGCTACTTTACCTCTTCTCATCTTATAACGCTTTAATTCAGGAATATCATAGATAAAATCTAATTGACGTGGAGTGAGTCGTCTTGCAAAGTTTGTTAATTCATAATAGCCTCTTTTGCTTTCAACCCTTCTTACTAAGCCTAATTTTATTAATTCCTTTAGTTCAACATAAACTGTAGTCTTACTAAAATGGCCACCTTTGGATTTTATTCTTTGCTTAATTAAATCTTTTATATGCACTTGTGTGTCTTTAAATTCATCATATAAAGTTTTGAGACATTCGGAAGGAGAGCCTAATCCTAGATTGGTCAACAGTGACTCGTCTTTAAGTATCTCTTCTATCTTCATTGCTACATCCATTGCATCTTCACCTTTTGCTTCAATTATTAGCCTATCTCCTTCTTCAGCAACAAGTTTAACAAGTGCTTCTAAAGATGTGGCATTGGCTATTTGGGCTCCTTTTGTAATTGTTACGCTACTTTTTGAGTTTCTAACTAAATCTACAATGATAGCAGCTACCCTTAAATGAAGACCTAAGCGGTTAGTAATAGTAACTGGGTATCTGGCATGATTTCGGGTGAGGATTTCCTTGGATGATACAATCTCTTCCTTTGGTTTTTTCTGAGGCGCTACTGGCTGTATAGATATTTCTACATCGGAAGAGCTTGTAATTTTAACAAAATCACCCAATATAATCGATCCTGGCAATTTTATACCTCTAGAAGCAAAAAGCTTTCTAATAGAAGGTTTAAGGATAAGTTCCTTATCTGGATTAACCCCTCGGGATAAAAGGTGAATAACTTCGATAAATTCTCCAATCAAAAGTCTCTCGTAATTAGATTCATCTTCTTCTGTAATTTCATTTGATTTCTGTCTCAGAAAATTCTCTTTCTCAGTTGGTTCATCTAATCTTATAAAACCTTTGGCTGACAAAAGTTTTCCTTTAAGTGTCCCCCTTAACCATGAACCGGCAATAGGATTATTTTCCAAAGTATCTCTACCATCAACATAAAACTTCCTCCCCAACCTCCAAACATCCCTGTCTCTTTTTTCTCTCTTCCTAGTCTGAGAAAATCCAAGTTCTCTCAATATTTCTTTACTTGCCCTATACTCTGCCTCCATCTCCGGGACGTCTATATTTCTGGTGTGGACACCGCTACTAGGATTAGACATTATCCTTCTTATTGTATCGCTAGGATCAGCGAATTCTTCAATAATCTCAAGATTCCTTTTGCTAATATAGGGTGCACAGGCAAATGAGATATTTTCTCCAGGACCTATCAAGATGTCAAAAAGAACCATCCCATTGACCGAATCTTCTATATCAGTAGAAAGTTTTTTAAATAGATCTTCTGACTTCAACATCTCAAAAGATACAGCACGCTGCATCTGAATTTTCGCCAAAATTCTTCTTAAAGCATCTTCTTTGTCCCGATCAGTTTCTTTTTTAATCGCCTCTTCCAAACACTTAACTACTAAAGAGGGGGAAACTATTCCAATTTCACCTAATACCTTAATAATATATTTCTGCTTTGCCTTTATCGCCAAAACTTTGTCTGCTACATCGTGCTGGGCATTCCTTTCGCGTCTGTAATCATTAGTCAGGTCTAGAAGAAGTGTTATCATTTCTTCAATTTGCTGTCTTTGAATAGACAGAATCTGCTGCCTTAACTCCTTTTTGCTGATGTACTTTCTTGTCTCATCAGAGACGTCTCCGCCAACATCCCTAGATTTATTCTTTGATGTCTTTATTATTACTTTTTTTGCTTCTGGACCTATTTTATCTAAAGCTTCTAATGCGGCTAGGCGGACATACAAACTTTCATCTTTTAATGCCTCTATAAGATAAGGCACAGCTTCTTTTGCTTCTGGACCTATGTTGCCAAGAGATACTGCTGCGGCTCGGCGGACATACAAACTTTCATCTTTTAATGCCTCTATAAGATAAGGCACAGCTTCTTTTGCTTCTGGGCCTATATTGCCTAAGGCTTCTGCTGCGGCTAGGCGGACATACAAACTTTCATCTTTTAATGCCTCTATAAGATAAGGCACGGCTTCTTTTGCTTCTGGGCCTATATTGCCTAAGACTTCTGCTGCGGCTGCGGCTAGGCGGACATCTTTTAATGCCTCTATAAGATAAGGCACAGCTTCTTTTGCTTCTGGACCTATGTTGCCAAGAGATACTGCTGCGGCTTGGCGGACATAC
>JAHIPG010000279.1 GCA_018894775.1 Nanobdellota archaeon | reverse complement strand
TAATTCTATAATTTTTTTTGAAATATTTTTTGTAAGATGAAAATAAAATTTTATTCTTTTGAGTAGATTTTTCTTTGGCGGAAATAAGTAGAATCTATATATCTCTAAATCATCTCTTACCTCAAATTCTGGATAATCTCTTTTGTATCTAAGCCAAGAAATAACATATATTTTATGACCTGATTTTTTCAATAGGTTTATTTTTTTTAATGCTCTTAGAAATGGTGCATTATAATGTTCTTGAGCAAACAAATCGGTTGGTATCACAAAGCACACTTTCATATTTTTTCACCCTTTACTGCTATCGCCCTTAAATTTGTTCTTCTTAATTTTGCTTTGGATAGTGCAGCATTGACTCTATATTCTAAATCCTTTAAACCAAGTTTTGTAAACCCTGGCAAGCCAGCACCATACCATCCATCAAATGTTTCTGATTTAAATGGTAGATATCTAAGATCCCCGAATGGGTCTGCTTTAGAATGAGGAGAAAAATCTATATCTATGACATTCGGCAAGATCTTTTTTAGTAGATTGTTTTCACAACCAGCATCTAGGACGAGCATACAATCTTTAAAACATGAGATATATGTTTTTAAAATTGTTTCTGGAATATAGTTTTTATTCTTAAAGTATTCTTTACCTATCATCTTTTTTACCCTGCCATACTATTCATCGTATAAGATACATATGATGAGAAACAATATAAATATTTCCTAATCAATACAGGGTTGATGTATGGGATGAGAATAAATACAATCATCCAATCATTTTACCCCGTGACTGGCGGTGCAGAAACACATGTCTATGAGATAAACAAAGAATTGGTCAGACGAGGGCATGATGTTACTGTGCACACATTAGCAGTTACAATAGATGGTAAAAGGTTGCCATTGTATGATGAGATTGAAGGAATAAAAATTAGAAGATACAAACCAATCATTAGTTTCGGACAGCAACACATTTTTATGAATTTCTGGGTGCCTAAAATAAACGATTGCGATATTATTGATTTACAGGGCTACCCGAGCCTTGTTAATGATTATATTTGCTTCAAATATAAAAAAAATGCTATTGTGTTCACTCCTCATGGGGGCTTATTTAACGCACCGCCGAAATTTACTGTATCTTCTATGTTTAAGATTTATAACAAGTTTTTGGGATTTAGAACTCTAAAAAGAATAGATACAGTTATTGCTCAAACAGAAGGAGAGAAAAAGCGATATAAAGCGATGGGTATAGAAAAAGTGATCGTTGGACCAAGCGGTCTTCATGATATGGTGTTTGAGAAATATAACGCAGAAAATATTAAATCAAAATATGGACTTACAAAATACATGTTCTTTTTAGGCAGAATGTTCTATGAGAAAGGACCTTGTAATTTAGTAAAAGTATTTGTACTAATTAAAGACAAATTCAAAGATGTATCTTTGGTTTTTGCAGGACCTGATGCAGGAGAAGTAGCAAAAGTAAAGAAATTAGCAAAAGAGTTTGGAATTGAGGATAGGGTAATTTATGCTGGCAGGGTTTCTGAGAAAGAAAAATATGAATTATTTGCAGGTTGCGAGTTCTTCGTTTTGCCCAGCATGTTTGAAGCACAGGGCATTGTGTTTATAGAGGCATTTGCGCAAGGTAAACCAGTGATTGGTACAAGAGTAGGAGGTGTACCATGGGTAGTTGAGGACAATGTTACTGGTCTGCTTGTTGATTACGGCGATATAAAAGGGCTTGCAGAAAAGATGGAATATTTACTTGAAAATCCTGAGATCTGCAAAAAAATGGGTGCAAAAGGAAAAGAAGTTGCATGGCAAAAATACAGGTGGAAAAATATTATTGATAGAATTGAAGCATTGTATCAGGAATTAGTAGATAAAAGAGCAACGGGGTGATTTAGTGAGCCGGAAAAGTGGCAAAATAAAACTGAAAAATATAATCTTGATTCTAGTAGGCAGCTTGATACTATTTGCAATGGTTTGGAAAACCGGCTGGAGCGATCTCTACAAAATCTTGTTAAGAGTGAACCCATACTTCCTAGTAGTAGCGCTTCTCTTCGCTATCTTCGCTACCATAATTAAGGCAGTACGCTGGATATATCTATTTAGAGACGTGAAGCCGAGCGATGCTTGTAAAGTTTATTTTATAGGGCAGGCAGTAAATCAAACTTTACCCACAGGTTCTGGCGAACTTACTAGGGCATGCATTGGTAAAAGCAAACTGAATGTTCCCACCGGAAAAACATTAGCGTACGCAGCAGTTGAAAGGGTTGCAGACACAACTTTTCTTATTGCGGTCTCAGTTATATTCTTTGCACTGGTAGTGAGCAGGGGTGAGCTGTGGCTATATCTTATTCTGTCAGGAAGTGTGCTTGCAGCTCTATATATTTTGATACTCAAATCAGGTTCCATCGAACGATTTTTAGGTGCAAAGCCAAGAAAGAAACTGCTAAATTCAGCATGGAAAATACTCGGAGAGTTTAGACTAGGAATTTCTGTACTTAAAAAAAATCGTCTAGTCTTAGCATATTTAATCACGTTTACTGTCATTGCGTGGATAGTTAATGGGATAACACACTGGATCCTTTTGCTCGCCTTTGGTGTAGATATCAATTTATTTTTTCTTATAGCAATTGCTGGTGCTGCGGAAATCATTGGTGCATTTACATTTCTCCCAGGAGGACTTGGTACTAAGGAAGTAAGTTTTACTGTCATTTTGGCTATGCTCGGAGTCCCCGCTGAGATAGGATTTGCGGTAGCGCTTGTTTCACGCGCGATTGGATATATAATTATAGGTAGTGGTGCAATCGGTTCCTTGCTGACACTAACTGAAAAAACAGGAGTGGAGAGGTGAGGCTAAATGGATGTAGAAGAGTATAGGGCAATGTATGTAGCAGAGAAAACTAACTGGTGGTTTGTAGGGAAGAGCGATTTGATTAAGATAATTCTTAGAAGCATAGTGAAAAGCAAAATAAAAGATACAAAAATAATCTCAATATTAGATGTAGGCTGTGGTACTGGCACTAGACTGGAAGAGATGAGTGGTAAGTATGAAGATGTTATAGGAATTGACATATCACATGATGCTTTGAGATACGCAAGAATGAGAGGATGTTTCAATATGATTTGTGCAAATGCACAATCGTTGCCAATTAAAACTGAGAGTTTAGATGTTGTGTTACTTTTAGATGTACTTGAACACATCGAAGAGGATTACACAGCCATAAAAGAGGTATATAGAGTACTAAGAGAAGATGGTTTTCTAATTATTACTGTTCCAGCTCATAAATTTTTATGGAGTTTGCACGACAAATATCTCCATCATAAGCGTAGGTATAATAAAGATGACTTATGTTATATACTTGAGAAAAATAAATTTGAGATTAAAAGACTAACTTACTGGAATATGTTTATGTTTTTTCCAGTAACCTTAATGGTACCATTTCGAAACGTTGTTGAGTTTATGTCGATCAGGAAGAAACGGAGATACCTTCTGCCGGATTTATTAAATTCCATTTTATTATCAGTACTAAGAATTGAAAATAAAAAAATCGTAATGGGAAATAATTTACCATTTGGCACTAGCATTGTATGTATAGCAAAAAAGTTATAGCAGAATAAAATCTTACAAGTAACGAAATCTTACTCAAGGGTTGGCATACGGATGTTAACACGGTGTCTCTCAAGTTATATTTGATGTCCCAGATGTTACTCATGTCGGTTGACATACACTAACTGGATATCTTAACTTTCTTTTCAATAAAAAATTTTAAAATTCTTAAATCAAAACTCATTTTAAAGTTTTCTTTTTGCCATTTTTTTCTAT
>JAHIPG010000025.1 GCA_018894775.1 Nanobdellota archaeon | reverse complement strand
TTGGGGCTTCCTCCCGCGGCTTTTTCAGAAAGCCCAAAGCAAATTTTTTGTGGGGGGATGGGTAAATTTTAAATGCTTTGCGCTTTTGCTTTTCAGCCCCCCTGTTCCGCCGACCCACCCACTCTTGGGGGGTCGGCGGTAGAGCCTCAAGTTAATTTCTCGTCGAGAAAAGGGTAGTGGTTTTATATGGACGACTTAAAGATCGTCGGCTGTAGGCGAAATGAAGGGTATTTTTTTGGCGGGTTACCGTCGGAAAACCAAAAAACCACCTGCCGGGCCCAAAAAGAGGATGGCATAGCCCTCTACAATGCCCCAAAAAGCCCTCTGGTTTGCGTCCTGCGGGGTTTTATTGGGTTAGGTAATGTTGTTGTGTGTGGTGTGGTGGTGGTTGGGGGTGTGGCTTTTTGTTCGTATGGCAAGATAACGCTGTAGATTTACTTTAAGAAGATAAATTGTTTATTAAGAGAATGCTATCTTCGATATACCTATTTTTGATATATCTGTATGAATTAAAGCAGACGCTATTTGACCAGGGCTTACATTAATTCCTTCCTTTTCCTTGTAATATTTAGCTATCTTTTCAAGTTTAACCCAATCTTCAGGGAAAAGAGGTATTTTATTTCGCCTCTTTGTGGTTCCTACCAATGCAGGTCGACCTCCACTAGAGCGTAACCGGTCTATAAGAAACTGACGCAAAGAAAATAAAGAGATTGGTCCCTGTCTTGTATCTATTTTAATTCCTACCTTCTCTGCGCCCAAAGCCTTAGTAACAACCTTAGTGTCAATTTGTCTTTGAGTTGGTCCTGTATTCTTAATTATTTTTGTCATCTTACTCACCTCTTTCTTAAAGTTTTATTTTAAATCATACTTACAAATTCTAAAAAATTCGCCAGCAAACTCAAATACCACTTCTCCTTGATCTGTTTCCCGACCAAATTTATGCAGAAATTCTCTGAGCGATTTTAAATTTTTTTCAAATCTATCTGGATCAATATATGTATATATTATTGTGGTTTTTTCCCAAAGCATATCCTCATCTTTTAATTCCTTCATACTATCAATATCTTTTTTTAACCAAGTACCGTCCGCAGGAGGCATCGTAGTCGAACCTCTCCCGATAATTGTGAGCACTTTCTGCGCCTCTTTGATCCAAGTACGAAGATGCTTTATCTCTCTACCAGCTTTATCTTTATTGGGAATGTATAAAGTTAACTGCTGTGTTGAAGGTGCTTCTATAGCTCCTAAAATTTCCCCTAAATTAATCTCTAAGATATCATCTGGCATATTTATATTTCCTTTCTCTTTATAAGTTTACCACTTTTGACCCCAAAAGTCAAGTTAAAAATATAATCCCTCTCCATATCTCCTGCGGAATATTTAGCGACCTTTACCACTTAATTTACCACAGAATCCCTTCCCAACGTCGCAAAACTCCACCAAATCCGTTTTATTTTGTGCTTGTTTCCCTACCCCAACGTCGCAAAAGAATTACTTTTACGACGGTCTTAATATAATGTTTTGCGTGTTTGCAAAGTGCCTAAGGCATTTAGGTGAGCAAAGCGAATTGCAAACACGTTATTATACACTGTTGAGTCCATTTACATTAGTCCCTGTGAACTTCTCCAATCGAGTGGACGTTTTATTAAGACAGATTATTTGAATGCTCCGTCTTCCTAATTTCTTGTAAAAGCTTTCTTGGTATTAATTTCATAGCAATAAAAATTAACACCGGAATAATTATCAAGTCATCTAAATAACCCACGACAGGAATAAAATCCGGAATCAAATCTATTGGATTTAGAGCATAAGCAACCGCCAACCCTAGAAAAAACTTGGTCAATTTTGGCGTCCGAGAATCTTTGAGAACGGCTTGATAAAACTGAATTTCGCTCTTAAACCGCTCTAATAGTGTTACCCTTTTCTTCTCGATCATATTCCTTTTCCCATCAATGATAGCCGCCGCCTTTCGTACTCAAAGGGGCTCAGATAGCCAAGCGTTGAGTGAGCCCTTTTGCGATTGTAATACATTTCCACATATTCAAAAATCTTTCTTTTCGCCTCATCCCGGGTCCTGAACTTGTTCCGGTGGACCAGTTCGACCTTGAGTGTGTGAAAGAAATTCTCAGCAACGGCGTTATTCCAGCAATCACTGTTTATGCCTTCTTAGAAAAATAGAGGCATTTGCTCTCTCTACAACCATGGGGATTTTGCTCACTGTAAAGGCATTGAATATTTCTGCGTATAGGTAAATCTATATTAAGATATTCTTTTGCTAAATTATACCCGACACCTAAGGCGGTTCTAACGAAACTCTTGCAGCACATTGGTCCTACATCGTTTGCTATTGCTTCCACAGTTCGTGCAAAAGCATGCATGGTAATTGCCGATTCTCTATCTTTAGGACAAGTTGCGCCCATAATGGT